>JAISVN010000010.1 GCA_031271555.1 Candidatus Methanoplasma sp. | reverse complement strand
GGCATTGTCGGAAGGTTCTGCGCCAGGATCTACAAGGCGCTGTTCAGCTGACGCCGTCCAGTATGTCGTTTACTACCTCGGTGAACGGCTTTTTCTCTGTCACTTTGTAGGTCTTGAGCCCCAGCCTTCTTCCGAATTCTATATCCTTGTCATGATCGCCGATCATGAACGATTTGTTCGGGTCTATGCCGTGCTTTGATATTGCGTCCACGCCCATCTGCGTCTCCGGTTTCCTGCACGCGCATCCGTCGTCCGGGTGGTGCGGACAGTAGAAGACATCCTCTATACGGCCGCCCCCGGCCTCGATCTCCTTTATCAGCTTTTCATGGATCTTGGCGAGCGTGTCTTCGTCGACTATTCCTCTGGCTATCCCTGATTGGTTCGTTATTACGATAACGATGTATCCTGCATCGTTGAGCCTGGCTATCGCTTTCGGGACTCCCGGCAAGAGATGCAGCTTGTCCGGGTCGTTGCAGTATGGAACATCCTTGACGAGAGTGTCGTCCCTGTCCACTAGCACCGCCTTCTTCCCATACACCTCCCGCTCCACTATGCCGCATATCGAGTGGCATGCCACAAGGTAGCCTTCCTGTATCCTGGGAGTTTCCATGGTCGGTATTATCACACCAAGGTCGACCATATCTTTGAGCACTCCCCCCTTTCCTGTGAATGATATCGTACGGGCGCCTATCCTTTTGGCGGCCTCTATCGCAAGTATCACATTCCTGGAGTTGCCGGATGTGCTCAGCCCCACGACCACGTCCCCTTTCCTGCATAAGGCATCGATCTGCCTGTGGAACACAAGGTCGTAACTGTAATCATTGCCGATGGCAGTAACCGGCGCTATGTTGGACAGAGATATGCCGGCCATCGCGGGCCTGTCGAAGAGATATCTTCCGGAGAACTCGGCCGCTATATGCTGCGCATCGGCGGATGACCCCCCGTTACCCATGAATATTACCTGACCCCCGTCCTTTATGGATTCGATGATCATGTCCGCAGCTTTCCTTATCTGTGCGGGGTCTATCTCCGATATCACTTTCGAACTTCTTTTCAGCTCAGACATTATCAGGTCATTCATTTCTACTTCTCCATGATGTGGCTCCTTTCGGGTCAAACATAAAGTCCGTTACTATCGCCCCGTGCTTTTGGAGTTCCTGTGCCACTGCGGATTTCTTATCATATTCGCAGATATAATACATGAACCCTCCTCCTCCCGCACCGGATACCTTCCCTCCGATGGCACCGTTCTTGATCGCTATGTCGTAAAGATTGTTTATCGCTTCGTTGGATATCTTATCTGAGAACTGCTTCTTGTAGCCCCATGATTCATGGAGCAGTGTGCCAGCCTTTTCGATGTCTCCCTTTTTCAGAGCGTTTCCTATGTCTCTCGCGATCCTCTTGGACTCGTCCAGAGCCTTCTCGTTCTCCCCTCTGTTGAACGACTCGATCTGCGAGGATATTATGCCGGCGGACTCTCGCGATGTTCCTGTATAGCATAAAAGCGACCTGTACTGAAGCTCATTGGCCACATCCTCTTTGATATCCACTCTGTTGACCCTTACGCCTTCGGAATCTATATCCATAAGATTGAAGCCGCCGTACGCCGCCGCATACTGGTCCTGTTTCCCTCCCTTGAGGCCTATATCCTCTCTTTCCAGACGATATGCCAGCTTAGCGATCTCGCCGCAGTCCATATCCGTGCCCAACCAATTCGACACGGCAGAGATCATCGCAACTATCATGGTCGATGAGCCTCCCAGCCCTGAACCTGCGGGGGCATCCGATTGTATCAGTATGTCGAATCCGTCCTTTACCTCGAAGTGGTTGGTGACCGCTTTTATAAGGTCCATGTTGCCGTCCAGTTTCAGGGGGCCGCCGTCGAGAGGCGCCTCGTACACACCGTAGTATGTTGAGTGGACGTGCATGTTACGGTCGCTTCTGGGCGTTATCGTGCAGTAGGCATACTTGTTTATGGTCGTGTTGAGGACGCACCCGCCTTTGCGGGATGCGTACGGGTCTACGTCTGTGCCTCCCCCGGCGATGCCGATCCTCAGCGGGGCCCTTGCTCTGACGTATTCTGCCATCGTCACACCTTTTCATTCACTATCTTTCTGCCCGCATCTATGGTCGAGCCGTCTCCGATGACCGAGCCTGTTATTTCCGCTCCCTGGCATATCCGGCAGCCTTCGCCTATTATGCTGTTCTCGATCTTCGCGTTGCTGACCGTACAACCCTTCATTATCATGGAATTCACGAGTTTGCTTCCGGTGACCTTCGTGCTCTCCATCACTACCGCTGCAGATACCTCAGAGCCGATGACGCTTGCATTCTTGCCCATGTAGAAGGGTTTCCTCACTATGGTGGATTCCATTTGGCTCCCTCCCCAGCTCATCTGATCGTACAGTTTGGATGCCATGCCGAGATTCGCGCCGAGAAGGTCTGCAGGACGGCCCACATCCCTCCACAGCCCGTTGAGTCTGAATCCCTGGATCCTTTTCTGCTTCGCCATTAGTATCGGCAGAAGGTTTTTGGAGAAATCGAAGAATGTGTTCTCCGGAACATCGGATAGTGCGGTTCTGTTGACCACATAGACCCCGGCATTCACAAGATTCGAGAATACCTCCTCCGGTTTGGGCTTCTCTTTGAATTCCATTATCCTGTCTTCATCGTCCAGCCTGGCAATGCCGAATTCACATGGATTGCTGACCGCGGTGAGCGCTAATGTTACTTCGGCGCCGCATGAGAAGTGCGTGCTTATCTGATCTTCCAAGGATATGTCGGCAAAGACATCGCCATTCGCTGCAACGAATGTCTCGTCCAGCCTGCCCTCGACCTTTTTCATGGCACCTCCGGTTCCAAGGGGTTCATCCTCATACGAATAATCGATTGATATCCCCAGATCCGAGCCGTTCCCTATTGCCTCCACAAGCTGAGAGGATCTGTAGCCGCAGGCCAATATGATCTCTTCCACGCCGGAAGCGGCGATCGATTCTATGAGATATCGGAGACACGGTTTGTCCAAAACCGGAAGTACGGGTTTAGGGCGATATTTCGTCAGGGGCAACAGCCTTGTCCCCTTTCCGCCCACCATTATTACAGCCTGCCTGATCTTTGCCATTTTATCCCTTCCCATTAGTTACTTGTCGTTTACTAAATAAAACTCACGGTATGAGCTTTGCCACGTTGGATCCCACTCCGACTCCCAGCTCCGATGCGACGGGGCGGCATTTGGCTTTAAGCATATATGCCACAGGCGTCCCGAGGTCCTCTTCCCCCAATGATTCAAAATTCGCCATCCCTTTGGCTATTATCAATCCGGCCTTTTCGATCTCGTCCCTCAGTTCTGCTCCTATCTTCCCCATGTCGACCCCGATGGAAAATGCGCCGGTCGTGAGCATGCGGTCAAGTCTATGTTCCAGACCGATCCTTTCCGCATCTTCCGCGGCAACATCGTTCAGGATCGGCTCTCCCCTTACCACCCCGATGACTCTCACGCCCATGTCCCTTATCATCTGGATCAGAGGAATATCGAACAGCACCTCTCCGCAGTTATCGAAAATGTATACTGCCGAAGAAGAGAGACCCAATACCTTCATCATCTCTGCCGTATCATCCACCGTCAATTCCATTTTAAGCAGCGACTCGAACAACTCGTCAAACTCCTCCGGGCTGTCTATCGCTATGCCTGCTCCGAAGTCCATGATATTGCCCAGGATCGCGACCTTGACCGCTGCCCTGAACCTATCATCGGAATTGTCGATGAATTCTTTTATCCTTTCCTCATAACGCGCCGCTGTTCTGTCCGCACGGATCTTCAGGTCCGAATATGGGTCCCTTACACCAAGCGCATCATATGAACTCCTGTGGACCTGCGTCGCCAGTCTTGCCGAGTTCTTTTCTTTTGAAATGACCTCGGCGTACGTCTTCAACGCAGCCTCTGTGGATTCGACCTCCCTGCCGTTGTTTGCGAGTTTGGATTGGAAAAGGACCCTTCCCAGAAGACATGGGATGCATTCCGGTCTGTGTTTCATTTTATCTGAAAAAGCGTATGAAACGGTAGTTTATGTATATATCTGAATTTGTATATACCTGGAAAA
>JAISVN010000152.1 GCA_031271555.1 Candidatus Methanoplasma sp. | reverse complement strand
CGTCAGTGACATCGTCAACGCCGCTAGGAACTTTCCCATAAAGAAAGTAATCCTGGACATCGGAAGCGGGAAGTTTATGAAGGCTGTCCTGTTTCTGAACTCCGAAGACATTATTTTGCCTGAGAACCTTGCCGGAATAGCGACTATCATCAAAGGCAAGAGGATGAGAACATATGCTATGTTCAGTTCAACCCACCCCCCTATTATTTTCTCCAACGCCCCTGAAAATGCAAATAGGGGTATCAAAAGTGCGAATAGTATGAATATGTACGTTGAAATGCTCTTGGAATACAGCCTCATCTGCAATTTGAACACACATATCGCCTGGCGCAGATGTTCTACAATGGGCATTCCTTGGCCACCGGCATAATCGTCTGACGATACTTCACCTGACTTCATTTCTGTCACCGTCCTGCGTGTAGCTCATGTACAGAGATTCCAGGTCGGATCCTTTCTCCACCATCTTTACCAATCCCAGTTTGTACTCCATTATGACGCCTATGATCTTGTCGACAGTCTCCTGATCCTGCGCCTTTATCCTGAATATATTGCTATCTGTGAATTCGGTCTCTTTGTAAACGGATGCGATCGCATTTTTGGCATCTATGCTCATTTCATTCCTCACGCCAATCTCAACGATGGTTCCGCCGTCCTTGGTGGTCAGGAGGTCCTTCACGTTTCCCGAGACCACGACCTGACCCTGCCTTATCATGGTAACAGAGTCGCACAGTTCCGAGACCTCATTCAGCATGTGCGTGGATATGAGCATCGTCTTTCCCTTGGCCTTCAGCTTCGCCAATATCTCCCTTACTTCGACCATTCCTCTTGGATCCAGTCCTGATGTGGGCTCATCGAGGATCAGTATGTCCGGATTCGGAAGAAGTGCCTGAGCAAGAGATATCCTCTGCTTCATTCCTTTCGAGAATTTGCCTATCGGCTCATCCTTCCATTCAAGCATATTGACCTCTTCGAGGACGTATCTTATCCTGTCATCGATCTCGTTGCGTTTGATGCCTCTGATCTCTCCAATGTACCTCAGCATCTCGATAGGTGTGAAGTTGCTGTAACATTCCGGTGTTTCTATGATGCATCCGACACCTCTCATCGCTATATGGTGGATCTTACTGTCCGTTCCATTTACCAAAATCTCGCCTGATGTCGGCTTTATCATTCCGGCTATTGTTTTCAGAATCGTACTTTTACCGGCGCCGTTGGGACCCAGGAGGCCCATGAACTCACCTTCCTGTACTTTCATTGTGACATTATCCACCGCGACAAAGCCGCCGAATGACTTTGTGAGTGATATTATTTCTATGGCTGTCATTTAAAACCTCCGCGACATATGACTGGCAATATAATTACTGTAGAATATATAGTAGTTATTCCGAATCGGCCAATAAATGTTGATTAACCAACGATATATTGTGAATTGCGCTCCGACCCATATGCGCTCAGCATCCTGCATCTGTGAATGTCCTATTGACAAACATATTTGATGCCTGAACATGGCATGGTTTTTTTACAAACAATAATGGCATCAGAATTTAGAAAGGTATTAATTTAAGAAGAAGTTTGTAGGGCCAGGCCGAGATAGTCTAGCCCGGTACGGCGCGAGCCTGGAAAGCTCGTGGGAACTTTCCCTCGGGAGTTCGAATCTCCCTCTCGGCGCCATTTCTCAACCGAATATCCCTGACACATACCTCTTAGTGAGCTCATTCTGCGGATTCTCGAAGATATCCTTTGTTCTCCCGAACTCCTCCAGCCTTCCCAGGTACATGAAACCGGTATAGTCGCTGATCCTCCTGGCCTGCTGCATGTTGTGCGTGACGGTGACCACAGTGTAGTTCTTCTTTAGCTCCAATGAGAGCTCCTCTATCTTTGCCGTGGCCATCGGATCCAATGCGGATGTCGGCTCGTCCATAAGAATAACCTCAGGATTTATCGACAATGCGCGCGCTATGCACAGTCTCTGCTGTTGACCTCCGGAGAGGGAGAGTGCGGAGACGTGCAATCTGTCCTTCACTTCCTCCCACAGAGCGGCTTTCTTCAGGGATTCCTCGACTATCTCATCCAATTCCTTTTGATCTTTGACCCCGTGCAGTTTCGGACCATAGGTTATGTTGTCCTTGATGGTCATCGGGAAGGGGTTTGGTTTCTGGAATATCATCCCCACCTTCTTCCTGAGTGCCAGCACATCGGTGTTCGGTTTGCAGATGTTCTCTCCGTCGAAGAACACTATCCCTTCGGTCTTCGTCCCTTCGACCAGGTCGCACATCCTGTTGAATACTCTGATGAGAGTCGACTTCCCGCATCCAGAGGGCCCTATGAGCGCGGTTATGCAGTTCTTCCGGATCGGTATGTTTATGTCCATCAGAGTATGCTTGTCCCCATACCAGAAATTGAGGTCGTTGGTCTCAATGATATTGTCTATTTCTGTGATATGATCACCATCCTACTTTTTTGTTATACGTGCGTCTTATCAGCGAAGCTGCCGCGAAAAGTACGATCACGATCATCATGAGCACCATTGCGGTACCGTACTGGTTATCGGTCGCACCCGGTACTTCGCTTACCAAATAATACAAATGATAAGGGAGCGCCATTATCGGCTCGAATAACGCAAATCCTACTGTTGTCTTGAATGCCACTGCCGCAGTGAACATTATCGGCGCCGTCTCTCCGATCGCCCTTCCAACACTCAGTATGAATCCTGTGATCACTCCTCCCATCGCTGCCGGCAGCACCACTTTGGATATCGTCTGCCATTTGCTTGCGCCCATTGCGGCCGATGCCTCTGACAACTCCGCCGGTACTGCGGACACGGCCTCTTCGGTAGTTTTGATTATTGTGGGGAGTACCATAAGCGCCAAAGTTATGCAGCCGCCTATCAATGAGTATCCCCATCCGAACATTATCACGAGCATCGACATGCCGAACAGCCCGAATATGATCGAAGGAGTGCCTTTCAGAGCGTCTATGGCTTGTCTGGCCACCCTTACGAATTTTGAATCTTTCGCATATTGCGACATGTATACGCCGGAACATACTCCCAAGGGGAATGCTATCAGGGCCGTGCCCAACATAAGTTCCAGCGTCCCGACGATAGCCGGCCATATGCCTCCTTCGGCGCCGCTGTGGGATGGAGGGCTCGTTATGAAATCCATACTCATTGCGGGCATCCCCCTCACGAAGATTATGGCCAGGAATACCACCAATATCGCCACTACCGCCAGCACAACGACCCCCAATGAGGAATAGACCACTTTTTGTACGTGCTTCGGCCCCAGCATTTTCGATAATTTCTTCGAAATGAATAATATCGTTGCCGCCAGAACACCGATCGCCAAGCCACCGTATGTGCCGATGAAGAGAGATGATATCATGAACGCGAAGGCGAATATGAATGCGTAAATGGCGATCTTGACTGCCGTTTCCTTATATCTATCGGAGACTGCTTCGAAGGATTTAGTGATCGGAGACATCATCTGAGCGATCTTCGTCTCACGGGAGGGCTTTGCTATCTCTCCCATTTTCATCTTGGTCCTGCGTACTATCCTGCGTGCAGATAGGTTAACTGTGAGAACTATCACCAGAAGTACTAACGCCAACAGGAAGAGCGCAGAGTAGTGAAGGCTACCGTGAACGGATTCTCCCATCTCAAGCGCGATGGAACCTGTGAGGGTCCTTACCCTGTCGAATATGTTCCACAGCGGTTCCGGGAAGTTTGCGGCATTGCCTGTGACCATCATGACTGCCATGGTCTCTCCGATCGCCCTGCCGATTCCCAGGATCGCGGCCGCTGCTATGCCTGACACCGCAGAATGCATCACCACTTTACGTGTTGTTTCCCATTTGGTCGCACCCATCGCCATCGATGCTTCCCTGTATGATCTGGGCACTGCCGCCAACGAATCCTGGGAAACGGATATTATCGTCGGAAGGGCCATTATCCCGAGGACAAGCGACCCCGCGAGCCACGAATACCCGTAGCTTAGGTGATTCGGGAATATGTCTAACAGCAAAGGCACCAAAACGACGATGCCCAGGAAACCATATACCACGCTTGGTATTCCTGCAAAAAGCTCGCATAACGGCTTCAATACGCTTTTTACCCTCGGCGATGCAACGTCATTGATGTATATCGCCACCCCGAGTCCGACGGGGAGAGCGAACAATATCGCGCCGCCGGTGACGAGGAATGTTCCCACGATCAGCGATGATGCTCCATATGCGCCTGAACCTGGACTCCATGACGCCCCCGTCAGGAATTCCCACATGCCTATCTGCGTTATCGCGTCCAGACTGTTGTATGATATGAATAATATTATGAAGAATAATACGGCGACGGTGATAACGACCGTCGCCGTCAGAATGAGTTTGGCTCTGTCTTCAGTCTTAAGGCGGTTGTATATTGACCTCGGGCTTATTCCCGCGATCAGTCCCTTCTCGATAATGCCATCCTGATCTATGGCTAGTTTATCCTTGAAGACAGATTGTTCATCGGGTGTCATCTGTTATCACCAGATCAGGGCCTGTCCGTTTTAGGCAGCGGAACGAATCCCTCTGCCTCGACGATAGCCTGTCCCTGCGCCGACATTATCCAGTTAAGGAAAGATTGTGTCGCAGTCGAGGGGTTGTTGCCTGTCAGCAACACCAGATTTCTGGAGAGGCTCGCATATGACCCGTTGATGACATTTTCTGGTGTGGCCTGAACGCCATTGACGGTCAAGGGTGTGGCCGATCCGAGATCTTTTATGGCTCCAAGGTTGACATATCCGATCGAGCCCTGGGTGCCCGTCACCGATGATATCATGCTTCCGGTGGATGACTGGGATGGATAGTTGTTATAATTGTTCGTGTTGAACCCTGCCACGGTCTTCATTGCCGTGTCTATGCAGTCTCTTGTTCCCGATCCGTCTTCCCTTATCACCGGGCGTATCGCCTGGTCTGTTCCTCCGACCTGATTCCAATTCGTGTATTCTCCCTGATAGATCTTTGCTATCTGTTCCAAAGTCAGATTGGTAACGCCTGTATTCGCACCTACTATTACGACGACTCCGTCCTTTGCTATTATCAGGGATCTCAGATCTCTCTCTGTGGCCGTGGGATCTCTTGAGAGCATTCCGATGTCTGCGCTGCCGTTCCTTACTCCGGGCGCTGCTACGCCTGACCCTCCTCCGCTGATGCTGATGGTCACTTTAGAATGTTTTTCGAATTCTTCTTGGAATTCTGTCATGAGCGGCATCACTGTTGTGGAACCCGTTGCTACTATGGACACATTGTTGGAGTTGTTGTTTCCTCCGCTGTTTCCATTGATAAGAACATATGTTCCCGCAATACAGATGACCGCTGTTAACAGAACCGCGATAATCATTTGTGTCTTGCTTTCCAAGGCTTTTCACCTCAGATGTTAAACAATTATAACGAGAATATATACATGTTCGTTGTAATTAGCAAACATGTACATACATGAACACACGATTCGTAAATTACGAATTAGAGCAATTATTAATACATAATATACAATAACAAAGACATGGACACCAGGCGCATACAGGTCACACAGGGGGAGTCCTACATGATCACCCTCCCCAAGGACTGGGCGGAGTCAATGGGTCTGAAGAAGAATGACAGCGTGAACGTGGAAGTGCAGTCCGATGGCGATCTTCTTGTATCCCCCGTAAAGAAGATCGAGGTCCGCAAAGACATAAAGAGAATAGATACTACCAATCTCAAGAAAGAGGATTACCTGTACAGACAGCTTGTAGGAGCATACATTGCCGGCCACAACATGATCGAGGTCTTTTCGGAACAGCCTCTTTCGAACGTTACCATCAACAAAGTGAACTCCTTCACTCAGACCTCCATAGGCCTGGAGGTCTTAGAGGAGGACAACTACCGCATACTGGTAAAGGATCTGATGGACCATACCGAGATCAGGCCCAACAAAAGCCTGGAAAGGATGAGCATCCTGGTCAGGAAGATGATCAACGATGTCTTCGAGTCCGCTGCCAACGGGGACGATTCCTACATAACGGATATGGAAAGGAGGGATGTGGAGGTCGACAGGATGCACTGGCTGATCTCCCGGCAGAGCAACATCTACAAAAAGGACCCGTGGCTTTGCAAAAAGACCGAATCGGACCTCTGCAATCTGACGAAACATCTAGCAGTGAGCAGGATACTGGAAAGGATAGGGGACCACAGCGTGCTCGTGTCGAAGAATCTGCTCATACTCATGAGCGAGAAGAAGGCGGAGGCCGTCGACAAAGTGATAAGGGAACTCTGGAAGGACATCCTCAAGATATACAGCGATTCCATCAACAGCTGGTTGAAGACTGACATGATCGCCGCCGAAGACTGCATCGAAGAGGGCGAGAAGATGGTGACGAGAATAGAGAAGACATCCAAGAAAATAGAGACGGATGACCTTGACACCGTATCTGCCAGCAGCCTGATCGCCAGCAGGTCAAAGCGTATAGCGGAGTATTGCATCGACATATCCGAGCTTACCATCAATGCTGCAATGGATTGATGTTACCAATGAAATTTAATGATAAACATTAAATAATATTCGATAAATATTATATTGATGACAACGAGCCTATCCGTCGGCGGAGATACTCATGCAAATACGGAGGCGTTCAAATGAACAGCATAAAGGCGGGCGCGATTATCGTAGCGCTGATACTTTCAGCAGTGGCAATACCCCTCGCCGCAGAGAACATCTCCGGCAACAACAGCACCGGGACAACTGCTGAACCTGTGTTCACAGACAGAAACGTCATTGTGTATTCTGATCATGCGTTCGCATCCGAACTTAGGACGTATCTCCTGAACTATACCTCCAAGGTCACGAACTTCGAAGATGCAGAGCCTGCATCGGCCGGAGACATCGCTGTATTCGATTGGTCGTGGATCGTTGGGAATGATGTTGCGACCATAGATGATGTTCTAAGGATGATGATCGGCAAAGGCATACCTGTGATATTTACAGGCAAGGAGAACTATCTCCTCGAACATTCCAATATAAAATTGAGTGTATCAGCAAACACAATTGATGAAATTGCATATTGTTTGTACAGCCATGGCGGGGCCGATCACTACTACAGCATCGGAGGAAAGCTGGAATCAGCCATCAGGCATGCATATACTTGGGCAGATAAAATCTCATCTGGGGACGACCCGCGACTTGTTACCGAAACCATATCGTGGATTGGGCAGGAATCAAAGAGTATTCACCAACCGGAACAGCTCGGTTACTACATGTATCTGGCGAGTGAGACGATTCTCATAGGGAGCGTATCATATACTTGCATTTGTGACCAGTATGGCACATTCACGCAGAGCACTATGGTATACAATCTCGCATACAAGAGTACTGCCAAACAATATTTCGCTTTGAAAACCTCGCAGTATGGATCTCCCAACGCAGATGCAGGATATCGTCTTGCAAACATTAGATTGGTTGCAGATGAAATGAATGGTGGATCCGTTTTGACTTATGATCCAACAACATCTGGCGCATTAAGCCGTGGTGGAGTTACAGTCTCATATGGTGCCAGCACTTCATTTCCTGGGATAAAAATGGGAGTTACGCATTGGTGGTCATATTCTCCATCTGATGTTTCTACACATGATAACTCAAGTTTCGCTAAAGAACTAGTTGATATTGCGCATTGCGTGGATGTGACCAAAGATTTTGGTAAAGGATGCCTTGTCCACCCAGAGTTTTTAGTGTCTTTTCCAGAATCCAAACCTTCTATGCAAATAGACTGCCATCATTCCGTGAACATGTGTAAGGAAACGAAAAGCCTGATGTGGGATTATTACGATGAATATTCACAGTTTGAATTCGAATACAGCATTGTGATACACGGCACAGATAAGGGATGATATAATGAATGAACCGTCGACCGAACTGAAGAAACTGAGCTGGATCGTGGGACTGGTAGCAAAGATAATGATGATCGCTTCAATAGCATTCATTGCTTATTTGTTGATCCTGCTTGCTAATGTCATCCTGCACCCTGTCTTAGTTGTCAATGGAAGTATCCTCACAGCTGACATTTGCATCACGAACCTCGCTATGTGGCTCCTTTTGTTCGCCATTATGTATTGTCTGAACCGTCTTTTCACGAACATATGCAAAAGCGGCCTTCCGTTCACGAAAGAAAATGCCGATTATCTGTCCATTATAGCTGTCCTCATAGTCGTGTATGCCTTAGGTCTGCCACTTCTTGCTTGGGTTGCTGCATTGACCTTTGCGAATTCAGGACATGTGTACTTCGACCTGTTCCTATTGTTCATTGCGTTCTTGGTGTATGTTATATCATTAGTATTCAAATACGGGACCGTGCTTCAGAAGGAATCGGACGAAACACTGTGATAGAATGGCAATAATACTCAGGCTCGACAGGGTCATGGCCGACCGGAAAATGTCGCTCAATGAGCTTGCGGAAAGAGTTGGTATCTCAAATGTCAATCTCTCCAACATCAAGACTGGGAAGATCAGCGCCATACGATTCTCCACTCTGAATGCTATATGTTCCACACTGAAATGCCAGCCCGGAGACATACTGGAATTCACCGATGATGATAATGACCATCCCTGACACATTCAGCCGAACTGTCTGCTTTAGTATTTTGATTAAATAGTAAGACATTATATCTCAAACCACAACAAAAACCCAGAGTGTGATATTGAAATGATGGTTAATGCACAGCTCTACGTAAAGGACCTCCCCGGGCATCTGGTCGAATCTCTTGAGCCCATATCATTGGTCAACGGCAACATAGTCGGCGTAGTGCACGATCGAGAACAGATAGTGAACCAGAGGATAAGTATTGACGTCACATTCGAGATCAAGGGAACATCAGAGCTGGAGCAGCTCAAGGCCATCTGGAAATCCAAGGATGTGCTGATAGCCAAGATGGGTTCTGTCTACAAGACATACACGATGGAGTACATGCTGGTCGGGAAGTTCACGGCCTCGTTCGTCGAATCGCTGATAGACGAGGCATCCGTCATAGTTTCATTTGAATCCATAGATGTCAACTACTCTTCCAGGAACGCAAGCTCCACCCGCACGGCGATGATATCCGCCGAAGTGATGAGCGAGAACGACCTGAAGAAACTGGACCTGTTCCTGATGGATGCCTGCAAAAAAAGCGGAATAGTATACATAAGGGGGCTCTGACATGAGAGTCCTCATATCCGGATTCGGGACCGTGGGACAGGGCTTTGCGGAAGTGATGATCCTAAGGAAGGACTTTTTCATCGAGAGGTACGGCAAGGAGATCTCCATAGTATGCGTCATGGACTCCTCGACATATGTCTCGAACGAATCGGGACTCTCTCCTAACGAGCTGTTGGAAAGAAAGAAAACGACGGGAAAGGTAGGCACGGAGACGTACCAGGATTCCCTGAAAGTGATGGATTCCGTGGATTACGATCTTCTGATAGAGGTCAGCCCGACAGACATAAAGACCGGGGGCGTGGGCCTTAAGAACATAAGGCATGCGCTGGAGTCCGGAAAGGATGTCATAACCGTAAACAAGGGGCCCCTGGCACTCAAGTTCTGCGAGCTTGTCTCGCTGGCAAAGAAGAACAACTGCAAATTCCGTTTCGAGGGTTCGGTCGGAGGCGCCATGCCCATAATCAACCTTTGCAGGGAGAGCCTCGTTGGGGAGAACATATCATCCATGCGCGGGATATTGAACGGCACCTGCAACTTCATACTGAGCAAGATGGACAACGGCCAATCGTTCGAGCAGGCTCTCAAGGAGGCCCAGCAGATGGGTTATGCAGAGACGGACCCGACGAACGACATAGAAGGGTACGATGCCGCATGCAAGGTTGTCATACTTGCGAATTCGGTGTTCAGGAAAAGCGTCACATTCTCTGACGTGAACATAACCGGCATATCTTCCGTGACCAGCGAGGCCATCGCTTTGGCGGCGTCGCACAACATGGTGATAAGGCTCATCGGAGAAGTGTCCGATGACAAACTCGAGGTCGCTCCGCGCCTCATTCCGAAGGGGCATCCCCTGAGCATCACCGGCACCCTCAATGCGGCGCAGGTGGTCACCGACCTTGCGGGGCCCATAACAGTTTCCGGAAGAGGCGCCGGCAGGATAGAGACGGCCTCGGCCATACTGAGCGACCTTGTTTCCATAATGGACGACAGAAAGGAGCGTGGAGGCAAATGTCGGAATCAGTGATGATATACGACACGACGCTGAGGGACGGTGCACAGAGCGAAGGAGTGTCGTTCTCTCCGGAGGATGCGCTCGAAGTGCTGAAGAGGCTGGATGCGTTCGGCATCGATTTCGTGGAAGGCGGATGGCCCGGATCCAACCCTAAAGTGGACGAATTCTTCAGGCTCGCCGAGGGATTGGGGCTCAAACATGCTCAGCTGACGGCCTTCGGGAGCACCGGCAAGTACGGGATCCCCGCCGAGGACGATCACAATCTGAAAAGCCTTGCGTCATGCCCGGCGGAATGGTGCTGCATATTCGGGAAGACCTGGGACTTCCAGGTCACGAACGCGCTGTGCATATCCTTGGAAGAGAACCTTGACCTCATCAGAGACAGCGTCAAATTCCTAAGAGATTCGGGGAAGAGGGTGATGTTCGATGCGGAACACTTCTTTGACGGATACTATTCAAATAAAGACTATGCCCTCAAAGCTCTGAGGGCGGCCGTTGACTGCGGAGCGGAATGGATCGTGCTCTGCGACACGAACGGCGGAAGGATGGTGGAAGAGATCGCCGATGCCGTTGAAGACGTAGTACTCACCTTCGATGTTCCAGTTGGAGTGCACTGCCACAACGATTCCGAGCTTGCGGTGGCGAATTCGCTTGCCGCCGTGGAAAGAGGGGCCAGAATGGTGCAGGGCACCATCAACGGAATAGGGGAGAGATGCGGCAATGCGAATCTGTGTTCGATAATGGCCAATCTTGAGCTCAAGATGGAATACGAACTCAATATAACGGATAT
>JAISVN010000119.1 GCA_031271555.1 Candidatus Methanoplasma sp. | reverse complement strand
TCGTATCCTCCCTTTACGACGGATGCGGTATCGTTCCACCCTTTCCATCCTTTCAGCGTTTTATAGACAGGCTCCGCCCTGGCGATCTTCGATATCGATGACGGGAAATATTTCGTTTCTTTACCGTCGATCCTGTATCCGATACAGATCGGGAGCTCGTCATAATCGTTGAGAACATCGAGTTTTGTTATTGCCAAAGAAGTGAACCCGCACATCCTCGAGGCGTGCTCGGCCACAACGAGGTCAAGCCACCCGCATCTTCTTCCTCTCCCGGTTGTCGTTCCGAACTCTCCGCCTTTCTTCTGAAGTTCGATACCGGCCTCTCCGGGTATCTCTGTTACAAGCGGACCTTCGCCGACACGGGTGGTGTAGGCCTTCAGGCATCCTATCACTTTCTCTATGCGGTTGGGTGCGACCCCTGCGCCGGTGCATATCCCTCCGCCGCATGTAGAAGAAGAGGTCACATACGGATATGTCCCGTGATCGATGTCGAGCATTGCGCCCTGGGCGCCTTCGAACAGGACCTTCTTGCCCTCATCGAGCGCTTCGTTGATAAGAACGGATGTGTCGCAGACGTATTTCCCGACCTTTTCTTTCCATCCTTTCAGTTTGTTGTAGAGCATATCATTATCGCATCCGCACGGTTCCGCCTCAAGCATTGCCATGAGGTCTTTCTTGTACGGAAGATTGAAGTCGGCTTTTTCCCTTAGGAGCTCGTCTTCCAGAAGATCCCCTGCGCGTATGCCTATTCTTGCTACTTTATCCTGATATGCCGGCCCGATCCCTTTTTTCGTCGTTCCCACGACATTGTTGCCGCGGTACTTCTCTTCAGCGCCGTCAAGTTTCTTGTGATAGTTGATTATCAGATGGGCCCTGTCAGATATTCTGAGCCCCTCAATGGATCCTCCGGCTTTAACCACCTGATCCATCTCTTCGAGAAGATCGTCCATATTGACAACGGTACCGTTGCCTATTATGGCCAGATTGCCTTCCCTGACCACTCCTGAAGGCAGACCGTGCAGCTTGAATACCTTGTCACCGACGGTTATCGTATGTCCTGCGTTGTTTCCTCCCTGGAAACGCACTATCAGATCGGCGGTCTCATCAAGGTAGTCAGTTATCTTTCCCTTACCCTCATCGCCCCACTGGGCTCCAATGATCGCAAGATTCGGCAAAATTACACCTGATGCTCTTCAACCCATATTGCCCTATAAACATTGCCATATGATCTGAGCTTTGGCCCAAAAAATGCCTCCATAATATCTTAGAAATGTGAATTATCCAATCAATGCGCCCTTCTGTCAGGACTTGTCTCGGAATATATCGACACTACATCTTTTGTCTCAATGTCGGTTTTGAATGATGTCGGACTCATATGTGTCGGTGCCGCTC
Organism: Candidatus Methanoplasma sp.; assembly: GCA_031271555.1. Classification (GTDB taxonomy): domain Archaea; phylum Thermoplasmatota; class Thermoplasmata; order Methanomassiliicoccales; family Methanomethylophilaceae; genus Methanoplasma. The sequence goes on along the minus strand of JAISVN010000119.1, from coordinate 6,204 downwards.
TTCCGACCTGATTCAGCGCTTCCAGAAGATCTTCCAGCTTCGGCGGGGACATCTTCGTGAAGGACGAGAGTTCGCTCACATCATAGAGGAATACTTCTTCGTCAAGTTCATTCCTCCAAAGTTCCAGCATTTTGACGCACCGCCTTTCGTCTTCGAGGTCGCGGGCGTTCATCCTGCCGAGAAGCGCTTTGTCGTGCAGCGGGCCGAGCCAGAACGGTCCTTTGTTGTGTTCGGCATCATAATGCTTTGATGTGGACCTTTCGAGTGTTTTAGTATCATAATGCATGAATCCCAGCTGTTCAAGGGACCTGTCCGTTGCATTCGCCCCTTCCTCCACTTGGACATATGTTCTGAAGTAGTGGTCGGCGTAGAATGAAAGGAGAGGTCTCATGCCTCTGTCGAACTTCGCTAATTCCTTGGCTATGGTGCACATGAGTATGCGCAGGCCGCCTTCATGGCACATGTAGCCCCTTATCGGCTCCGATTGATATCTGCGCCTGCATTTCCCCACCTGTGCTCCTGCAAGAGGCGCCGTGTCTGTAGCGGTTATTGCGATTATCCCCTTCTTCTTGCACCCTCTGATAGCAGATTGAATAAAAGGGACCGGCGAACCGAAAGGATCCAGGTCCACGTAATCAAAGGACTGTTCGGAGAGCAGTATATGGAGGTCTTTGTTGGAATGTACGCAGTTGGAGAGGGAATTCAATGCAATATTCTGTTCAATGTAAGGTATGGCTTTCGGATCGACATCGTTCGCGGTCACATGCGTGTTCTTTACCTCGTTCGCGATCCTCACTGCTCTGGAGCCTGTCGCGCTCATAGCATCGAAGATGGACATGCTGTCCCGGTCCAATCCGCGCAGGAACATTACGCTTACGTCCCTTCCGAACGCCATCTGCCTGTTGAAGAATACGTCGGAGGTCCTTGTGCCCGGACCGTGTACAGAGTGGGATTCCGGCACAAGTATTCTTGTCTGACCCTCTTTTATCTCAATACCCGGCGGCATCAGACATTTTCACCGTTCATCAGACGAAGGATCTTGAATGGAAGTATGTTCCTGTTTGTGGGAGTGACCTCGAGGATCCTTACGTCATCCCTTCTCCTTATGTCCTGCAAAAGCGGATTCCTGGATTTCTTGTGCAGCGTGAGGATCATGGGCTTATCGACATCGAGAGCCTCCTTTACCGCATCTATGAATGCCTGGCTCTCTACCTCCACTTTGCCTACTTCATCTATAACTATTATATCGCATTGCTCGCACGCCGTTTTTATGGCGGCTATCCCGATCTCCTCGAATCTTGCCAGATCAACGCCGATCTTGCCGATCATTATCTTGCTCTCTATGTCGGCGCTGGCGAATACCTGCGTCTCTCCTGTGAGTATGTTCCTCACCGAGAAACCTGTACGCCTCCTGCCGTCCGAAAGAGGCTCATCGATCATGCCGCCGATGACCAGATCATTCTCTTTCAGCATCTCTATCACTCTTAGGAGAGCATATGTTTTTCCTGAACCCGGAAGACCTGTGATGCCGATTTTGATGTCACTGATCATTTTATCACTTGATGGAGTCTCCTGTATATTGTTTAATCATTATATATATGACGCTTAAGAAGAGGGCGTGACTTCCGAGATATACATCAAAGGATACTTCAAAACGGGGTCATACCTCATTTCTGCCCTCACGCGCGCATCGTCGATCTTGATCACCAACACGACGTCCAACATCTCTCCGGAGAGGGAACTGTACGCATACTCATCCTTCTTGGGGCCGAATATGTTCCTGTCTATGTTCACATTGACGCTTTCCACATACGGCTGAACCAAGACGCCTTTCTCTATCGCATCCTCCAACGCATCTACGCTGTCCTGATCCACGGGCACCCCTACGAACTGGTGGTATATCGTCCCCATTTTTATTCCGGCCTCGAACAATGCTCTCTCCTTCGTAGAGCATTTGAACTTCATGGCCGCAAGCTTCTCCCGATCATCCGCCATTGGTGGGTATATTATAGCGCAAGATTTAAAGTATGTGAGGATTAACCTTAGGCATGGTTCCCATTGAGGAAAGGATACGGCAATTGAAGAAGGAGAAGAACGCTGTAATTCTTGCGCACAATTACACTTCGCCAGAAATACAGGACCTTTCAGACTATGTCGGTGATTCTCTGGGCCTGTCCATTGAGGCAGCAAAGACGGCCGCCGACATCATAATCTTCTGCGGTGTATCATTCATGGGAGAGACCGCCAAGATCCTTAACCCAACGAAGACGGTGCTGCTTCCTGAGCCGGATGCGCATTGCGCAATGGCCGCAATGTGCACAGGGGAGCAGCTGAAGGATTTTAGAGAGTCCGACCCGGACTGCATCATAATCGGCTATGTGAACAGCACTGCCGAGTCGAAGAAAGAGATGGACCTGTGCTGCACCTCATCGAATGTTGTTAAGGTCGTCAATTCAGTTAAAGGGAAGGATGTGCTGCTGGTGCCGGACATGAATCTCGGTGCGTATGCCGCATCAAAGACCGGCATGGATGTCAAACAATGGAGAGGATTCTGCCCCATACATCACGGAATAACCGTAACGCAGGTTGCAGAACTCAAACGGAAATACCCGGATGCTCTTACCATGGCCCATCCTGAGTGCAGAAAGGAGGTATTGGACCTCGCAGATCATGTCGGTTCCACGGAATCCATGGTGAACGTATCCAAGGATTCAGAATGCAAGGAGTTCATTGTTCTGACAGAGGTAGGAATGAGGTACAGGCTGGAGAAAGAGAGTCCCGGCAAAACATTCCATTTCCTTGATCATGCGGTATGCACGACGATGAAGATGGCGACTCCGGAATCCGTTCTTAATTCTCTCGAGACCGGCAGGGGAGAGATCATACTCAGCGACGACGTCCTGTCCGGAGCCAGGGATCCTCTCGCAAGAATGATCGACCTTTCCTGAAGAAGCATTTCTGTTTAAAAATGCTTTATATATTAATTATAGCCATATTCACTGTCGAGTCAATAGAGGTATGATATTATGACTTGTGAAAATGAAGCAGTGTTACATATGCCCCTCATAGGGGACAAATGCCCGGAGTTCGAAGCAGTCACCACGCAGGGAAGCATAAAGTTCCCTCAGGATTACAAAGGGAAATGGATCGTCCTCTTCTCTCACCCTGCCGACTTCACTCCTGTCTGTACAACGGAGTTCATGACCTTTGCGCACAGAGCCAATGAACTCACCGCCATAAACACCCAGTTGGTGGGGCTTTCCGTGGATTCCATATCCTCGCATATAGCATGGCTCAGGCGGATAAAGGATATCAAATGGAAAGACATGGAGAACGTGGATGTGGAATTCCCTCTGATAGAGGACATATCCATGAATGTCGCCAACAAATTCGGAATGATCATGCCGGGGCAGTCAAGCACGCAGGCTGTCAGAGCCGTTTTCATAATAGACCCCAACGGAGTGATCAGGCTGATACTGTACTACCCCATGAGCACAGGAAGGAACTTCGATGAGATCAAAAGGGCACTTATAGCCTTGCAGAAGGCCGACAAGGACAAATGCGCCACGCCAATGAACTGGCAGCCCGGGGACGACACGATCGTGTCTGCGCCCAAATCGATGAGCCTTGCGAACGAGAGGGCGAAGCTGAAGGTCGGCAGGGAAAATGCGAAGGTCGGCGAACAGTACTGCCTGGACTGGTTCCTCTGCTTCAACAGAGAATCTTGAAAAACATGCCGCGGAAGCGGCTATACTCATTTTTTATTGCATACTATGTCGCATGAACCGGAAGGCCTGATGCTCTTACGGTTAAAGATATAATCTTTCAGACGCGTAGGGTCAGGTGCGGACTTAACATGAAAGTAGTCATCATCGGGGCAGGCATTGTCGGTTCCACTTCTGCAAAGGCGCTATCCAAAGTCCATGACGTATTGATCGTGGAGAAGGATCCTGCAAAGGCAGAAGAAGCAAAAGCTCTGCTCAATGTGTCCGTCCTCAATGACGACGGCAGCAGCCCCAAGGTCATCGAGGCCGCCATCAACAGAATATCGGCGGACATCATCCTGTCGGCGATCCCTGACGACAGCCACAACCTGTTCATTTGTCTGATGGCCAAACGCATCAAGCCGACCATAAAGACCGTGGCGTGCCTCAGAAGCCCGGAGTTCATCATTGAAACCTCGAGTGAGGGAGCGGACGGCGTTGACATCCTGATCTCGCCGGAGCTCATAACCGCAGAGAAGATAGAGAAGCTTGCCACCCTTGAGAATGCAGTGACGTACGATCACGTGTCAAGCATGAACATAGACCTTGCCACATTCAAGATCGAAGACGGACAGAACCTTGTCGGAAAGGTCATCCTCGACATGGATATGCCTCCCGACTGCAACGTTATAGCTGTCTACCGCGGAGAGAACACCATTCTGGATAACGAGACCGTCGAGATACACGCAGGGGACCGCATAAGAGTGCTGGGTTCCCCTGAGTCCATGGTGCTGTTCAATAAGCTCATAGGCGTTGAAAAAGAGGCCAAGGAATTCGTCATCCTCGGAGCCAGTGCCGTGGGATTGGAAGTGGCAAGGAGGCTCATGCAGAGCAACAAGAGGAGGGCCGTCAAGATAATAGAGAACGATGCCGCCCTCAGCAGGGATGCCGCAAGGGAATTGGAAGACGTCGCGGTCGTCAAGGGGGACTTCATAGACCTTTCCGTTCTAAGGTCTGAGAACGTTCAAAGGGCCGATGTCCTGATAACGGTATCCTCTACCGATGAAAGGAACCTGCTTGCGTGCATGGCGGGGCTGAGGTTCGGCGTCAGGAAGATAATCTCAAAATATTCCAATGTGGAGTACGAGGAGATCTTCAGATACACCGGAATAGAATCTATAATTGGATATCACCGCGTCATCTACAACGAGGTCACTAAGAACCTCATATACGACGAGAACGCAATATTGGCAATAGAAAGGGATAATGAATTATTTTTCAGCACGACCATCGATAAAAGATCTGAACTTGTGGGAAACCATCTCGGCGACATAAACATCCCCGAGGGGATCAGGGTCGCGGCGATCAAGAGGGGGAAAGAAATGATATATCCTCGGATCAACACCGTTTTCGAAGAAGGGGATAAAGTGCTTCTTTTTACCCACATGGTCAACCCCATCAAACTTTCAAGGCTGTTCGGACACAATACACCTTTGGAGTTATGAGGATGTTCCAAAAGCTGAGGGTCCGCATCAAGAGTATGGCCAGGTGGGAGAACAGTTCCATAAAGCTGCTCGGCGTGATAGAGATCATCCTCGGTGTCGCTCTTTTGGTGCCGGTGTTGATCGCTTCGATATACGGAGAGGACCTGACCTTGTTCGTTTATCCGATACCGGTGCTCCTGTCGATGGGCATATTCCAATACATTTTCTTCAAAAGCGGCAAAACAATGAACCCGGCGAGCGGAATGATGATGATATTCACCGCCTGGTGGGTGGCATTCTTTGTAAGCGCCATACCATTCTATCTTTACGGTTTCTCGTTCGTCGATTCTCTTTTCGAAGGGGTCAGCGGATTCACCACGACCGGCGCATCTGTCATCCATCATTCCGCCCTGCCTCGGAGCATGGTCTTCTGGAGTTCGTTCACGCAATGGGCCGGAGGTATAGCTGTGGTCCTCATCTTCCTGTTCCTGATACCGATGATGGGGATCGGAGGGAAAGCCTTCGTAGAGAACGAATTGGCAGGCTCAGGAACCTACAAATTCTCAATGAGGATCAAGAATTCCGCCAAGAACTTCATTTCTATCTATGTTCTCCTCTCGGCAGTTGAAACGATATTGCTTATGTTCAGCGGAATCGGACCATTCGAATCCGTGACCATGATGCTCTCCACCATATCCACGGGCGGTTTCATAGGGAGCGGGAACATAGACGACTATTCGTTTGCCGTGCAGACCATAATCCTGGTGTTCATGTTCATGGGGGGTACGAACTTCTACCTGCACTACCGCGCCTTTAAAAAAAGGGAGTTTTTTGCATACCGGAAGAGCCAGGAGTTCATCTGGACCGTCATATTGTTCCTTACGGCTGCAGCGGTCCTCCTTGGGATCCTGCTTATCAATACAGAGGATCTGTTGGCCTTTGATGCGGGCGACACTGTCTGGACCGCGCTGTTCACGGCTGTATCGATGGGTACGACGACAGGATACACCATAGCC
>JAISVN010000096.1 GCA_031271555.1 Candidatus Methanoplasma sp. | reverse complement strand
TGCCTTACCGACGACCTTATCCCAAGCGCCCTTGCGAGCTCCCTCACGTCCTCTTTGAACAGTTCCCTCAGAGGTTCGACGACCGTCATGCCCATTTCTTTCGGAAGCCCGCCGACGTTATGATGTGATTTTATTACACCTTCGCCGTCTTTTCCCGACTCGATTATGTCGGGGGCAATCGTTCCCTGTACCAGATATTCGGAGCCGAATTGCTTCGCTTCCCTCTCGAAGACCTTTATGAACATGCCGCCTATGACCTTTCTTTTTGTCTCCGGGTCCATGACGCCTTTCAGCGCAGCGAAGAACTCATCCGCCGCATCGATGATCTTGAAGTTCATTTTCATGTCCTCAAGCATCTTGCGGACCTCTTCTGTCTCTCCCTTCCTCATCAGGCCAGTGTCGACATAGACCGCGAGGAGCCTGTCGCCTACGGCTTTGCTCGTCAGGACGGCGGACACCATGCTGTCCACTCCTCCGGAGCATGCAATTATCGCTTTGCCCTGGATCTGTTCCTTGAGCTCCTCGATCGCATTCTTTATGAAAACTTCAGTTTCTGACACTGGAAAACACCTGCTCTGAATCTGCTTCAATCCCTTCTGCCATCTCTTTCCTGTACTCCCTCATCCTCTCCGAGAGATCCTTGTTCTGGAGGCCGAGAATCTCTATCGCCAGGATAGCTGCGTTCTCCCCTCTGTCAAGGCCGACCGCGGCCACAGGTATGCCCGGAGGCATCTGCACCACCGACAGCAATGCGTCAAGATTCACTCCGCCGCTAACCGGCACGCCTATGACCGGCCTGCAGGTGTGTGCGGCTACAATCCCCGGCAGAGCGGCCGACAGTCCTGCTATGGCAATGAAAACGTCGATGTCCGGCCTCTCCACGATATCCATGACCCTTTTCGGGGTCCTGTGCGCAGATGCCACCGCCATTTCGTAGTCCACATTGAACTTCTTGAGCAGATTCGTCGCTTTCTCGGCTACGGGCAGGTCGCTCTTGCTGCCCATGATGATGAAGACTTTTTGCATCGGGTACGCCCACTCAATTGTAGAATAAAAACCCACCGAAAGAATAAGGTGTAAGATGTTTTGCCGAGCTTTTTCTGCCGCTCAGCTCTTAAGGACTACCACAAGGAATATGCCGATGGCGATGAGTGCTCCGATCACGACAGCGATCAGGTTGATTATCGCGTCATACATCACATCCCATGCCGGGACGGCGTAGAACGGCTCGATCCCGCTGAATCCCACAAGATATGCCCAGACAAGGCAGACGATCAGCCCGACAGCGAATATTATCCCGCCGTAGGCCCTATTCTTTCCAGCTCCGAAATACGCCGAGAAAATACCTGCTATCATCATTACAAGTGCGAACACGAAGATGATGATCGTCAGGAAACTCCAGATATCAAGATCCATTTTTCTAAACCTCCGTCTCAATTCGTCATTACGAACATTATCTGGCAGTGTACATGATTGTTATTATTAAACTTTTTACATGGTCCGAATGCCGTCATTTAGTTGCGGGAAGCATGTCTGGACATGCTATCGGGGGTTCGAGTGCGCATACATCGTTGCCGGAAAAAGCCGCAGTCCGAAATCCTTATATGGATGGATGATATCGCCTTTGTATACGATACAGTTTGTGAAAATATATGGTGCCGCATTATATAGAAAAAAACAATCATTATTAAAATAAACCCTAACCTTTAAATATAAGATGTGTTTACTATTCTATATTAAGAAGGAGCCTTCGTTAGAGGAATATAGATATGGAGTTTTTAGGGATCGTGGACAGTATGACGGACACAGATGGGTTTGTCGTCATAGGCACGAGCAATGTCCCGGAGATAGGAAGTCCCGTCTTTGACTCTGATAGAAACAAGATAGGATCCATCAAACGCATATTCGGACCCGTCGAAGAGCCGTTCATATCTGTAGCCGCGTTCAACTCGGCGAACGTGAGAATGCTCAAAGGCAAAGAGGTCTACACAACAAGGAGAACTCAAAATGGCAAAGACAAGAGAAGGAACAGAAGAGATTGAAGTTTGCCCGGAATGCGGAAGCCACCACCTTGTGCGCGACTACGAGAGAGGAGAACTCCTGTGCGAAGATTGCGGATTGGTCCTGGATGACCAATTCATAGATCAGGGGCCGGAGTGGAGGGCCTTCGATGTCGAACAGGGGGAGAAGAGGGCCCGTACCGGTGCCCCGATGACATACACGATACACGACAAGGGACTTTCCACAGAGATCTCCTGGAAGAACAAAGACAGCTACGGAAAGAGCATACCCACCAGGAACAGGGCCCAGCTCTATAGGCTCAGGAAATGGCAGAGAAGGATCCGTGTCTCCAACGCAACGGAGAGGAACCTTGCGTTCGCGCTCTCCGAGCTCGACAGGATGGCGTCCGCGATGGGTCTCCCGAGGAACGTCAGGGAAACGGCCGCAATGATATACAGGAAAGCGGTCAACAAGAACCTGATAAGGGGAAGGTCGATCGAAGGCGTCGTTGCGGCATCGCTGTATGCGGCATGCAGGCAG
>JAISVN010000081.1 GCA_031271555.1 Candidatus Methanoplasma sp. | reverse complement strand
GGAAACAGTAAGCCTGGAATCGATAGGCAGAGAGACCAAACATCACAAACGGGGCTGACGCCCCCTCTTCTAAAAATTTTCATCTTTTTTCAGCGAGCCTGCTGGAGGAGGCTCAGGTCTGCACTTTCGGTCGAAGGGCTCGAGTGGCATTCATGACTGGTGCGGATCGATCACGAGATAACTTATTTAGAGTCCTTCCCATACATTCTGCAATGGTCTCCTTGAAAGAACTTGGGGAAAGGGAACTCGTCCGGCGCATGCGCAACATCATCAGGCAGCCGCCGGGATTGGGGGCCGGCGATGACTCCGCCATCATCCCTTCTTTCAACGGCGACATCGTCGCCTGTGCCGACAGCATATCATTCGAGAGGCATTTCCCGAAAGGCATGGCTTATGAGGACTTCGGATGGATGGCGGCGGCCGTCAACATAAGCGACCTCGCAAGCATGGGTGCCAGGCCCGTAGGTCTGCTGGCGGCGCTTATGCTGCCGGATGACCTTGACGAGCGTTCGCTGTACGACATAATGGCCGGCATGGACGATTGCGCAGAGGCTTACGGAGCATACATCTACGGAGGAGACACCAAATCCGGATGCGGGTCCGTCTCATGCACTGCCATAGGGGCATTGGACGGCAGACCTCCGATGCTCAGGTCCGGCGCCAGGCCGGGAGATTTTGTAGCGGTCACAGGGACCCTCGGAACCGCGGCCGCAGGTTTCTTTGCATTGGAGAACGGCATTGACGGCGTGTCCGCATCACCGCTCATGAGACCTGTTCCCCGCATCGAAGAGGGAATATCGATGGCTGCCTCAGGAGCTGTGACATCCTGCATCGACCTGTCCGACGGACTTGCAGAGGGGGCAAGAAGCATCTGCGGCGCCAGCCGCGTCGGCATGGACATACACATGGGTTTCCTGCCTGAGGGCGACGGGGTGGACATAATATGTTCCGAACTCGGCACTTCCAAAGAAGAGCTGATGCTTTATTGGGGAGGGGACTACGAACTGCTGTTCACTTTCGACAAAGGAAGAGTGGATGCTTTATACGACAATGATGTTGAATTCTCCATAGTCGGCATGGTCACCAACGATGACGTGCCGTACATAAACCACGGCGACAGAAGGGAGGCGATGGGCAACGGCAGGTATTAATCCGAACATAGAGGCCAGATACTACCACAAAGAGGGTGACGTATACGTCTGCGACCTCTGCCCCCACAGGTGCAGGATACCGGTCGGAGGATTCGGAAGATGCGTCTCCAGAAAAGGCGAGGAGGACAGGCTGATAGCCAACAACTACGGCAAGGTCTCATCCTTCAGCGTCGACCCCATAGAGAAGAAGCCGCTGTACCACTACCATCCCAAAACCAAGATATTCTCCATGGGAGGCATAGGATGCAACATGTCCTGCAAACACTGCCAGAACTATGCGATATCTATGTCCCCTTCCGGCAGGAAGCGCACTACCTACGAATCTCCGGAGGAGATCGTGGCATTCTGCAGGAAAGAGAAGTTCGATGCTATAGCTTTCACCTACAACGAGCCGATCATATGGTTCGAATACATCATGGACATCGTCGAAGAGGCGCCGGACCTGAGATACGTTCTGATAAGCAACGGCCTGATATGCGAGGAACCTCTGAAGGAACTCTGCAGGATAACCGATGCGATGAACATAGACATCAAAGGGTTCACCGACGAATTCTACATGAAGGTGTGTGGCGCGCATCTTGCCGACGTGATGAGGTCCGCAGAGATTGTGAACCAGGAAGGGGTCCACCTCGAGCTCACCTATCTTGTGATACCAGACTACAACGATTCCGAAAAAGAGATAGAGGGATTCTCAACATGGGTGCGCGACAGGCTCTCGCCGGAAACGCCCGTGCACTTCTCGAGATTCCACCCTGATTTCGAAATGACCGATGTTCCCATAACCCCTGTCGAAACTCTGCTCAGATGCAGGGAGACCGCGATGGAGTGCGGCCTGGAATACGTCTATGTGGGGAATGTGCTGGTCGATGATGCTTCCGACACGTACTGTCCGAACTGCGGCGCGCTTGTCATCCGCCGCACCGGGTATCTTGTTGAGCTTGTTGCGCTGAACGGCGACCGCTGTTCGCAGTGCAGGCAGAGAATGCACATCAAGCGATGAGGAAGAGCGGGCTGCCGACCAAAGTGACGACGACCACGGCGATGGTTATCATTATTATGAAAGGTATCATGGGCGTCACCCATACTGTCCCGCAGCCTTCATTTCTAAGCCTGGCATATATCTCGGGGATCTTCTCGTCATCCGGTATCTTTATCCGGGTCAGCTTTGCGTCGATGATGTCTTCCAGCGGCCAGACATCGGATCTCTCCGCATCCGAGATGTCCATCCTGTAACCGGAGAACATCCTCTTGGTATAGACCCCTGCTTTTGCATTCTTCAGTACGAAATACACTATGATCGGGATCGTGAACAGCGATGCTACGAGCAGCACCGATATCGAGAACACGTACTGGTTTATTGCATATCCCGGTATGTCTATCAGCGGCAGGCCGAAGAGTTGAGGGTATATCGGAAACGATATGGACAGGACGATGAGGCATTTCACATCCGCTCCCCCTCGGATTATGCGTAGAATGTACATACACACGTAGATCAGATAACAGAGGGGTATCGATGCCCATGCTCTCATCACGTCCTCCGACATGTTGGGGTACAGGGGCACTATGAAAAGCAGCGCCATGACGGCGTAGAAGACCAGCGGATTGAACTCCCTCCCGGAGAGTATGTCCAAAAGGATCATGGACACGCCTGCTGCCAGGCATATGTATTCCCATCTGAACCCCGTCGTGTGCACGGAATATATGATCAAAGATGCAAGTCCGATCGTGCCAAGCACCATCCAGTGTCTGTCAGAGACCTCTCTTCTCTTCCAGTCGCTGATGCTCGCGGAGATAAGCACCGCGATCGTAGCGATCAGCACAGACAGGCCCAGCAACTCTCCTGCATCCATATCCCCACAACATATACGACAGATATTATTTATTCTATCAATAATTTCTAGGTTCCTATGAGACCAGCGAGAGCATCGGCCATGTTATTGGTTGTCCTGATAGCTTCGCTGGTTTTGGTTCTGCCCTCTTCATCATCCGACTCGGATGTTGCGGAGGGCGATGTCTGGATGTCTTCGTTCGAGGACCTTCACAGCGGCCCCCTTACCATCAACGCAGGTGCCTCCGGCAAGTTCAGCATCGTAGTTACAAACAGCCTCAGCGCCAGCGACCCTGAGAGCAGCAGGATGGTGTCGATCGGTTTCGTCAGCGTACCGGGAGTGACAGTATCCTCTGCGGATCTCAGGGACTTCACGCTGAAAGGACAGGAGAGCCGTTCGGTGACGGCGACAGTTGATGTCGACAGATACGCCGGGGCAGACGACTACAAAATAGAGGTCACCCTGGGGATAAAATCGCTTCAGCCGGGTTCCAAGATGGTCGAGGTCAAGCCGCTGACCGTGGAATTGGTGGTCCTGTCGTCGCTATCATCCGGAGATTCCTACAACAAGATATTGGGCATGTTCGATAACCCTCTGCCGGCACCGTTCAACAGCCCGGCAGCGACCGGCATAATCTCATTCCTGCTCTGGATGCTCATAGGCGCGGTAGCGCTGATGATATTCGTCCCGTACCTGATAAGGCTGGTAACGCACAACCATAAAGAGGAAGGGCCCAAGCTCAGGAAAGAGCTGAGGGTGTTGGCCCCGCTGGTACTGTTCCTGTTCTCACTTGACAACAGCCTGCGCATATTCGGCGCGGACGAGGAGATCGTGGGCTACCTCGGAAGATGGTTCATCATACTCTACATCATACTCGGCGCACTGATCGCTTGGAGGATCTACCTTGTGCTCGTCAGGTATACGATGTCCAAGGTCTCGAACGGCAACAGTCTGGACCGGAACGACATGGACATCGGGCCTTTGCTTCGTCTTTTCGGAAAACTCGTGATATCTGTATTGTCCCTCACGCTCATCATGTCCGCGATGGGATTCAACCTCACCGCAATAGTGACGAGCGCGGGAATAGTCAGCTTGGGCATAACCTTGGGCGCGCAGAACATACTCAACCAGTTCTTCAGCGGCGTGGTGCTGCTGATGACGCACCCGTTCAGGTCCGGGGACCTTGTCAGGATCGGCACCGCCACCACGGTGTACAAAGTATCCAGCGTGAATCTGATGAGCACGACTTTCGAGAACGGAGAGTCCAATGAGATGGTCATCATGCCCAACAATATGGTATCTTCGTCCGCCATAGTGAACCTGACCCGCGACACTCCGATATACAGGATCGCGCTCTTCATGAAGATCGCATACGGTTCCGACATAGACCTTGCGAGGAAACTCATGATGGATGTCGCCATGGCGCACCCCAACGTAGTGAACAGCGGCACCGTGAACCTGCCTTACACAAGGATCTCCGACCTGTTGGATTCGAGCATAGAGGTCAGGCTTACATGCTACGTCTACGACTTCAATTCCAGCGGGACGATCACCGGGCAGCTCAGAGAGGCCGTATACAAATCATTCAAAGAGAACGGAATTACCGTGCCGTTCCCCCAGATGGATGTCCACATGAAACCGGCGCATAAAGACGGAATACAGAACGATACTGATGACTGAACGATGTCGGCCAGTCATGTTTTTCGTTGATTCATTGAGAGATATCATAACAATTTTTATATTATAGTTATACTTATGCGCAATAGATTTACGAAATCAAGCAAAAACGGTGATTTAATGATAGACAATCTTGACAAGCGTATCCTGGAGATCATGAAGAAGGATTCCCGCTGCCCCTTCGTAGAGATAGCCAGCCAGCTGGGTGTGTCCGAAGGGACGGTAAGGAGCAGGGTGCACAGGATGACCGAGGAGGGCATCATCCGCGGATTCACCATAAAGACCAGCTCCAAGAACGTCAAAGCGCTTGTAGAGATAAGGATCGACGTTAACACTGACACTGAGGAGATCGCAAAGGAGCTTGCAAGCTACGAGGGCGTGACGGAAGTGTTCGAGGTCACCGGGGACCAGGACATAATCGCATTGGTCGACGTCGAATCGTCCCAGAACCTTAACGATATAATCGAGAGGGTGAGAAGGTACGACAACATACTGAGCACCAGGACCCGCCTTATTCTGAAGGAACATTTCGGGGAGAATTGAGATGTTCAGGGGCACTGCAACCGCGATAATAACGCCGTTCACAAAGGACAACAGGGTCGATGAGGAAGCGCTCATCAGACTTGTGGAGTTCCAGGAGAGGAACGGGATCGATACGATAGTTCCGTGCGGATCGACAGGGGAATCCGCCATGCTCAGCCACGACGAGCACATAAGGGTCATAGAGATAGTTGTGGACAATGTGAAGAAGGCAAAGGTCATGGCGGGAGCCGGCAGCAACTCCACGTCGGAGGCGGTCATGCTGAGCAAGCGCTCGGAAGACCTGGGCGTCGACGGACTGCTGTCGATATCACCGTACTATGTCAAGCCCACGCAGGAGGGCATATACCAGCATTTCAAGGCCATAGCGGAATCGGTGAACATACCTGTGGTCGTTTACAACATACCCGGAAGGACGGGGTCCAACATCACGGCCGATACGATGCTCAGGATGGCGGAGATGGATGGCATATGCGCCGTGAAGGAAGCAAGCGGCAATCTCGATCAGATAAACGAGATAATAAAGAGAAGGCCGAAGGGATTCGAGGTCCTGAGCGGCGACGATTCCCTCACGCTCCAATTGATGAGGAACGGCGGGGACGGTGTCGTCTCAGTGACATCCAACTGCCTTCCGGACAGGATGTCCAAGATGGTCAACCTGCTCCTCAAAGGCGATGACAAGGCGGCGGAAGAGATACACAATGGGATGCTTCCTCTGTTCGACAGCCTGTTCGTCGAGACGAATCCGATACCCATAAAGTACGCCATGGGCAGACTCGGTTACGGAAGCGGGATCCCCAGACTGCCCCTTACACCCATCACCGAAGAAGGGAAGAGGAAGCTTGACCCCGTGCTTGATAAGATGGGGCTCTGAGGCGGTCCTATGACAAGAGCCAGATGGATCGCGGGAAGGAAGGATGCAGAGGTGCACGGCATGAGCGAGGTGCTTGGAATATGATCACCGTCATGAAGTTCGGAGGGACCAGCGTCGGG
>JAISVN010000072.1 GCA_031271555.1 Candidatus Methanoplasma sp. | reverse complement strand
GACCCTGATATGGGATTCCATACCTACTCAGCTGGCCAGAGAGAACAAGAAGTTCATGTTCAGTCATGTAAGGTCTGGTGCGAGGGCCAAAGACCTGGAGGACGCTTTGGAATGGCTTATAGATGCCGGCCTGGTCCATAAAACGAAGAGGGTGGATCCGCCGAAAGTTCCGCTTTCCATATATGCAGACAATGCCAGTTTCAAGATATACATGGCAGACCTCGGAATACTCCGGAAAATGGCCAGGCTACGTCCGGATTTCATGTTTAGCAAAGATAAGGATATGGATCTTTTCCGAGGCATGGCGGCAGAAAACTACGTCCATAACGAGGTCCTTCGGTCAGCCGAGGGACCTCTATATTACTGGAGGTCTGACGGCAAAGCGGAGGTGGACATCATTGCACAGATCGAAGGGGTGGCAGTCCCGATAGAAGTAAAGGCCGGAAATTCTCCATCCAAGAGTTTGTCTGAATATATACGGAAATATTCGCCCCCAATTGCCGTAAAAGCGTCAATGGCCACCGGCGGCAACGGTGTAGTTTGCAACATACCCATTTATGCCATTTGGAAGGTCAGGGACCACATCCATAGGTCCATGAGGAGTGGCACAGATACCCAATGACGCACTGTGCTTTCCTGTGTCTTTTAGAAGTTGTGCTCGCGTGCGCGTTCGCTTTAGAAGAAGTATTATAAATCCTAAGTAGGTCTGGGGCTTGGTACCATGACTTCAACTATGCGGAATTATACGGTCAAGAAGGGACTTCCGAAAGATACAAAGTCAGTCTGCCCAGAATGCGGAAAGATCCTGGACGCTAAATTGTATGACAAAAACGGCAAGGTCGTGATGGACAAGAAATGTCCAGAGCACGGGGAGTTCAGTGATATCTATTGGTCGGATACAGAGCTTTTCCTGAAAGCAGAGGAATTCGCCCATGACGGTGTCGGGCTCAAAAACCCCATGGACAAGAACCTGAAGGACGGAGAGAACGTCCATGTATTCGTTGATGGTCAGAGGGTTGACATGCTCACATGTTCCGCCCTTGCGAACATCGACCTCACTAACAGATGCAACATGAACTGCCCCATCTGCTTCGCGAATGCGAACCAGCAGGGGTATGTGTACGAACCGGATTTTGAGACCCTGACAAAAATGTTGGATGCACTCAGGTCAGAGGAACCCATAAAATGCACCGCGGTGCAGTTCTCCGGCGGAGAGCCGACGATCCATCCGGACTTTGTGAAAATAATAAAGGCGGCAAAGGACAGGGGATTCGCTCAGGTCCAGGTGGCAACTAACGGCATCGAGTTCGCAAAAAGATACGATCTGCTTAAAGCGGCATCGGAGGCGGGACTCAACACGATATACCTTTCATTCGACGGCGTAAGCGATGAAATATATCTGCAGGCAAGGGACAGGAAGATGTTCCAGACAAAACTCGATGTGATATCCAACTGCAGAAAACTGAAAGAAGAGACCGGCAAATGCCCCTCGATCGTCCTCGTTCCGACAATAGTCAAAGGAATGAACGATATGCAGATCGGAGACATGGCAAGGTTCGCATTCGACAACGCCGACATAATACGCGGAATAAACTTCCAGCCTGTGGCATTCACGGGAAGGATAACGAACGAGGAGAGGTCCGAGGGAAGATTCACGCTTCCGGATCTGGTAAAAGCCTTCCAGGAACAGACAGGATACACGAACAAGGGCGATTGGTATCCGGTCCCGGTGGTTGCACCGATCTCGGACTTCGCTTCGATAATCCTGAATCAGAACAAAGTGACATTCACCACACACCCGCACTGCGGAATAGCGACATATGTGTTCATGGACGAGAAAGGCAACGTTACGCCTTTCCCTCGGTTCATAAATGTCAGGAGATTCACGGAAGGCCTTCAGGAGATATCCGCAAAGGCGGAGAAAGCGGCATTCAAGAAACTCTACGTCATGAAACTGCTCAAACTTCTGGACAGTTCGATAATCGAAGAGAACCTCCCCGGAGGAATGTCGAAGAAACAATTCAAGAAGATGATGACCAGCATCATGAGCAAGAGATCGAAGACAGCATTGGCATCGTTCTCATGGAAGATGATGTTCTTCGGAGGCATGCACTTCCAGGACTCTTTCAACTATGATGTGGAGAGGCTCAGGCGCTGCGGCGTTCACTACATAACGCCTGATTGCCAGGTCATACCTTTCTGCGCTTACAACGGAGGCCCGGAGTACCGCGCGGAGATCGAGAAGAAATTCTCCGTCCCTCTGGACGAATGGAAGAAGAAGAACAAGAAAGGGGCAGAGGAGCTCGAAGCGGCGATGGTGGTCCCTGAGGATCAAAAAGCATAAGGAGATGTCTCAATGAAGGTTAACGTAGATAAGTGTCTGCATTGCGGAGGATGTGTAGGTTCATGTCCTGTCAATGCGATATTCCTCAACGATTTCGTTTTGGAATTCAACAACAAATGTACAAAGTGCGGAAGATGCGTCAAGATCTGCCCGGTCAATGCGCTGTCAATGGAGGGAAGGTAATGAAGACCTACGAATGCGACATCGTCATAGTCGGAGCAGGCCCCGGCGGAAGCATGGCGGCGAAGTTCTGTGCACAGGGCGGCCTGGACACGATACTCATAGAGAAGAAAGCAGAGATCGGCGCACCGCTCAGGTGTGCGGAAGGCGTATCGAAGAAATGGCTGGAGGAGGTCGGCATAGAGCCGGATCCGGCATGGATATGCGCCGACATGGTCGGTGCGGTGATAAGGTCCCCGAGCGGACACGAGTTCAAGCTGGACGAGAGCCATGCTGGTGCCGAGGTAGGTTATGTCCTCGAGAGGCATCTCTTCGATAAGGCACTCGCAAGGGATGCGGCCGAAGCAGGCGCCAAGATAATGATGCGCACGTCCTGCACAGATGTCATCAGAGAGAACGGAAAGCTCGTCGGCATCAAAGGAAAGAGCATGGGCGAAGAGATAGAGATCCGCGCAAAAGCGATAATCGCAGCCGACGGATTCGAATCCCAGGTGGGCAGATGGGCCGGAATAGACACGACCCTTGAGATGAACGACATCGACACATGCCTCCAATACAGGATGGTCAACGCGGACATAGACCCGGAATACTGCGAGTTCAACATAGGCACCTCCATAGCACCGGGAGGGTATCTCTGGATATTCCCCAAGGGCAACGGCGTGGCCAATGTGGGAATAGGAGTAATGGCGAAACTCTGCAAGAAAGGCGCAGAACCTAAGACATATCTCGACAAATTCATCGCTGAGGATCCGAGGTTCAAGAACAGCCAGGCAGTGGAGGTCGTGGCGGGAATGGTATCGACCTGCCCCGGACTCGATTGTGCTGTCGATGACAACATAATACTCGTCGGAGACGCAGCAAGGATAATCGACCCCATAACGGGCGGCGGAATATGCCACGCCTGCAGGACGGGAATGTACGCAGGAAAGGTCCTTGTCGAATGTGCCAAGAAAGGAGACTTCTCCAAAGAGGCATTGATGCCGTACGAGAAGATGTGGCGCGACAGGATGGAGGACAAGCTCTACAGGAACTGGATGGCGAAAGAGAGGCTTGCGGAGCTTGACGATGAGACCATCGACGAGCTTGTCAAACTCATATCCGGTTCGGACATAAAAGAGGTAAATGTATACAACCTCCTGAAGGTCGTGAAAGAGAAATTCCCCAAGGTCGTAGAAGGCTTTGAGGATCTGATTTAAAAACGTGGCTCATGCCACTTTTTTTCTTAATTTATTGAAGAGACCTTTACTCCCTCGACCCCCGTCTTCACGACGAAAGGGAAGCCGCCGTGCGACCTCATGACCTCGCAAACCTGTTCCGGCCGATCGGTCAGCACGACCATGCTCCCCCCTCCTCCGGAACCGGTCAGTTTCGCGCCGTATGAGTATGGGAGAGAGGCATTGACAAGTTTATTGAGCTCGTTCGTCGACACTCCCAATATGGAGAGGAGTTTGTGGTCCTTCGTCATGAGGTCCCCGAGCCTGACCACGTCGTTCGCCTTCAGGGCTTCCATCCCTTCAAGCGTTATCTGCCCTATCTCATCAACTATATCTGATGCAAAACGGTTGCCGTCCTTATATTTCCTGACCTTCTCCACCAAAGGGCCGGTTGCCGCTCTGGTACCTGTATAACCTATTACGAAGGTCATTGCAGGGACATCTATCCTGGAGACGTCCCAGCTGTGTTCGTTCTTGGTTATGTTCCAGAGCGTGTCGGCGGCATCATTCTGCACATTGAGGGCTATCCCATGCCCGTGCACGGATGCCGAGGTGTCCATCGGGCTCCCCCGTCCCTGAGTGAAATACTCCGCCTCAAAGGCTTCCTTTGCGATCTCCGACTCATCCAGAGATTTACCGTTCAGGGCGCGCATCGCGGCGGAAAAGGCGACGGACAGGGCTGCAGATGATCCCAGGCCTGAACCCGTGGGTATCTTGCTGTCCATATGCACCGAGACCGGCAGCATATCGTTGTTGCTTGAGATGTATCTCAGGTGCGGACTCGACCGTATGTCGACTATCTCGTTATTGATCTTGAAATCATCGTCTCTCTTCACGCTCAGGTGGAACCTGCGGTTTATGGCAAGGGCGATCGCCGGTTTGCCGTAAACCACTGCGTGTTCGCCGAGTATCACGAATTTACCCGGAGCGGAGGCGAATATCTCGGTCATTCTGTCAATCCGTATTTGGACAGGGTCTCCCTTATGGCATCGTTGGGTGTCCTCTTTTCAAGAAGCGGCTGAGGGATATCCCACCATTGTTCTTCGAACTCGGCAAGGGCCATCTCATAGGCGTCGTCATCCGGGAACTCGTCCCTCTTCACGCTCATGAGTGCCTGCATATGTTCTTTGAACAGGTCCACTTTGAACTTTTTATTCGTCAGCGACACTCCGAGGAATATGTCGAAACCGAACGTTGTTTCCAATCCCAACTCCGGATCCGAATCGCAGATCATGTCCAGTACGCCGCTCGCCGTCATGCTGAATATCATCTTTCTCTTCGCTTCTTCAGGGAGGTCCATGGCATCTATCTCCGCAATCATCTGATCATACCAAAGATCGTTCAGCGCAGAGACCCTGCCGGGGTTCTTCTCATACAACTGCTTGTAGATCATCTCTTCATCCGAGATGTCTTCATCATTCCTTCCGAAAAGGTCTGCATTAGGATCGTCAAGATCGATTCTTTCTCCCATTTTACTTTCTCCTTAGTTTTCCTATCGTGTCTGCAAGTATATCCATTCCCGCATTGATCTTCTTCTCATCCGCAGCATACGAGAACCTCAGATGCCCTTCGCCGTATTTTCCGAACGACGATCCGGGAGTGCATATAAGTCCGCTCTTGGCAAGCGTATTGGCAAGGTCTTCAGACCTCATATCGAGGTCATATGATGGGAAAGCGTAGAATGAACCTTTGGGAGGCACTATATGCATGCCTTCTATCTCATTGATCCTTTTAGAGATCAGATCCCTTCTGGCCCTGAATATCTTCCTGGCATTCTCCAGATACTCTTCCATCACGGGCAGAGCGTTCAATATCCCGTACTGCGCCGGCATGTTGGGGCTGGCGCATATGTGGTACTGCATCTTTATCAGATCTCCCATGACATCTTTGCCGGCGCATATCAGTCCCATCCTCCAGCCGGTGACGGCCATCATCTTTGAGAAACCGTTGATGACCACCGCCCTGTCCAAGCGGTCCATGAAAGAATGGTGTTTGCCTTCGTAAACATATGCGTCGTAGACCTCGTCCGAAAGTATCATGATGTTGTTGTCCTCTGCAATATCCAGAATAGCTTTGCGCGTCGCTTCGTCAAGCACTCCGCCGGTCGGATTCGAGGGACTGTTCACGATTATCATTTTTGTCTTCTTTGTAATTAAAGATTTAATATCTTCAACGTCCGGGAGGAAACTCTCTTCCTCTAGCCTGTATTCCAGAGGTCTGCCTCCGGAAAGCTGTGTGTGCGGAGAGTATATCACAAATCCTGGGCTCGGAACAAGCACCTCGTCGCCAGGATCGATGAACGCCTGCGATACCTCAAGCAGCGCCGAGGAGCCGCTGGGCGTTATCATTATGTTGTCTCCGGTCAGCTCAGCATATCTTGAGAACCATTCCGCAACCCCATTTCTCAGCTCATTTATTCCGGCGGTCGGCCCGTATTTGTTGAGTCCCTCCGACGCCGCCCTGTTCATGCCTTCGACAGCCTCTCTGGGAGGGTCGAGATCCGGTTCTCCGAGACCCAGATTAATGGAGTTCGGGCCTGCGAGATCGAACATCTTCCTGATGCCTGACATAGGAATGGATCCAAGTCTCTCGGATATCTTCATGGAGGGGTTATCACCCACATATTATATTGATTTACTTTTTCGGGTCTCCTCCTCGACATCATTATTTAACTGATTGCGTAATATACGGCCCATGGTCAAAATAAAAAGGCCTGTATGGGCCGTTTCTGATGTTATCGGCATGGCCGTCTTGACGGTCGGAGCCTTGGGCATAATCGGCATCATAAATCTTGACCAGACGTTATCTGCGGCGCTCATTGCCATAGGCATAATCGTAATCTCCGTCTCATCCGCATTCATACAGATCGACGGAATGAAACTCAGGAAGGAGCATTCCGAATACCAGAGGTTCGATGAGATAAAAAGGGACGCCCGTCTTGTGCCGAACGACCTCAAAGAAGGATATCTGATAGACTACACCGCAGAACCGAGCCGTGCAATAAGCTACAAGAACAAAGAGCCTGAGCCGGAAGCAGGCGATTCCGAGCAGACCGAAGAATATGTGGTCTTCGCGGGTTCCGAATAAGGTGACGGGGATGTCGGGCAAGAGAGCATTGAACGGGGAGATATTGTATCTCATCTTCGACGCGGCCAATATGCACAGATGGAACGACCATTTGAGGACGGTGGACCTTACCGAACTCGACAAGCAGGCGCATAAGGCCGCAATAGCCTGGTTCTTGGGCAAATACGAGGAGCTGGATGGAGGATCTAAGATCGACTGGACCAAGATAATCGAGCATTCTCTGTTCTCTTTCATACAAAGGTCCGTCATGACAGACCTGAAGCCTCAGGTCTTCCACAGGATAATATCGGAGAAGTTCGAAGAGGTGAACAAGTACGTCCTGAGCTGTTTCGATGCGAACGTCCCAAGGTCCGATCCGGAATTCAGATCCAGGCTGGAAAGCTATCTGTGGTCAGAAAAGAACTCCATGGAGGACGACATAATACGGGCGGCCCACTATCTTGCCACAAGGTGGGAGTTCAAAACGATATACGATGCGAACCGCTCCATGTACGGAATAGAGAACACAAAAAAGGAGATCGATGAGCAGATAATGCATCATCGGAACCTCATAGGCGTCAAAAAGCAGATAGATGACGGGAACACATTCGATTTCATCGACCTTATAGGTCAGCTTAGGTTCCAGCAGAGGTGGGCCAGGACGCCGAGGATACCGAAGACGACCGTCCTCGGACACTCGCTCATGGTGGCTGACATGATATATCTGGGAGATTTTGACAGGAAGGCGGACAGCAGACAGGTGTACAACGACTACTACACTGCGCTCTTCCACGATCTCCCTGAGGTCCTGACCAAGGATGTCATAAGCCCGATAAAGGCCAACGTCGATGGTCTGGCGCATCTCCTCGAGTCCTACGAGAAAGAACTGGTCCAGCAGAAGATAATGCCGCTGATACCGGGATCCTGGCACAGGGAGCTTGAGTTCATGGTGTACGAACCGTTCACGGATGTC
>JAISVN010000065.1 GCA_031271555.1 Candidatus Methanoplasma sp. | reverse complement strand
CATAGGCAAAAGGAGAACGACCGACCATCCTCCGATATACCCGACCGCCGGAGCGAGCTCCGACAAAATGAAAGGGGACAAATGGAAACTCTATGAGCTGATAGTAAGAAGATTCCTTGCAACAGTGGGGCCGAACGCAGTGGCCGAAGAGACCGACTGCGTGATAGATGTAAATGGAGAGACGTTCAAAGCCAAAGGATATGTTCAGAAAGAGCTTGGGTGGAAGAAATATTATAAGAAATACCTAAAGACAACTGAACTCCGGATACCTAAATTGAATGTCGGGGATGAGATCGACGTAAGGTCGATGAGCATGGAGGAGTCTGAGACCAAACCGCCGTACAGATACAACCAGGGTTCCCTCATACAGGAGATGGACAGGCTTCAGCTCGGCACCAAGAGCACGAGGCACGAGATAATCGGGAAGCTGTTCTCCAGGAACTATGTCCAGGGGAACAACATGATCCCTACTGCCAGCGGAACCGCCCTGACCAGATCCTTGGAGAAGCACGGCGGCGGCATAACAGAGCCTGAGATGACATCGCGCCTGGAATCCGATATGCTTGAGATCAGCGAAGGGAACAAAACGCTGGATGGCGTCGTGGAAGAGTCTCAGAACATGCTGTTCGAGGTTGCCAAGAAGATATCTTCGGACAAGGAACAGATAGGCGAGGAGATCAAGTCAGCTCTCAGAACGCAGCAGTTCATAGGCATCTGTCCTACCTGCGGCAGCAACATGACGATAAAGAAATCAAAGAACGGCAACTTCATCGGATGCGACGGATACCCCGAATGCACCCGCGCCTATCCTCTTCCGAGGGGCGCTTTGATACAGACCACGGAGACGACGTGTCCCGAATGCGGTCTTGCGCACCTCAAGATAATAAGGAAGGGGGTCCCTCCGTCGATTCAGTGCATTGACCCTAAATGCAAAAGCAACACGGAAAGGAATGACCTCGGCACCTGTCCCGTTTGCAAAGAAGGGACAGTGAGAATAACATTCTCCAAAGCAGGAAAGCGCTTCGCAGGATGCTCCGAGTGGCCCAAATGCACGAACACCTACCCGCTTAGGCCCAGAGGTACGATAACGCCTACCGGAGAACAGTGCGAGCTCTGCGGCGCACCTGTGATCCTCTTCAACGGGTCAAAGGAATGCATAAACCCAGACTGCAGCAGCCGCGGCACACGCAAGAGAACTGTCAGGAAAACCGCAGTCAAGCCGAAAGAAAAGTCAGCTTGATTTCCCCAATACACAGATGGTCAAAACCTATTTATACGCATTTTTAGCGTGCATACGATTTAATAAAAAAGTGTTATTTTTATAACAGCTTTTATTAATGCCGGGATCGGCCCGAAAGGCTTCAGTCGGCAGTGTCGTCGCCGTCAGAGAAGTCGTTCATCGCATCGAGTTCTTTTGCTATCCGGGCATTCCTGCATTTGGTGCATTCAAGGTCTTTTTTCAGAGATAACTTCACATTCATCTCTTTCCTGTCGAGATCGACTATCCTGCCGCACGTGCAGTAAATCTTCATAAGAGACCTTGGACTTATGTTGTCCAGCGTATGAATCTGAGCCTCTCGCCCGGCTATTAGCACATTGGATGCATAGTTACAACTCACAATGGTCTGCCCCTATTTTATGTCGTCTATTCCGTCACAGGTCCCATCCAATGTGCGACAGACAAGCGTTACTCTGCCTATCATTGCTGACAGATATAAGCTTTCTGATGGATGCTTTTCCAACTTTTATATAGCCCACAAAAATAAAATTAGCTACTCATGTTTTAACAGATATCTTTAAATACTACTTTTTATCGATTTTTTGGCGGAAACAACCAAGGTACAATCACAGTTCTCCAATCGTATTCAGCTGTTTCAATACATAATCCCGTATCTGAGAAGGGGTCCTTTCCTTACCAACCCTCTTGCCGTTTCGTATGATCTCCGTCTCTATTGCTTCCATCTCACAGCCGCAGCTGCACATTATCCTATCATCCGATTTCAGCGAAACGCCCATTTGGAAACACTGGGGGCATCTGTATGTATGTTTCCTTCCACCAAACTTCCCTCTTTTCGATATCGGATTGCCGTCCTTCTCCACGATGTCCATCGAAAGATCCAATGTTGGCGCGTTGCTTATGGATGTCCCGACTCCGAATCCTGATGCACCGGAGTCCACTATCTCTGAGATAGAGACCTCATCCAATCCGCCGGAAACTATTATGTCGACGTCCTTGTGACCGTTCATGTCCAGTTCCCACCGCACTTCGTTTATGAGCTCTTTGTAATTGCCTCTCCGGGATCCGGGCGTGTCCAGCCTTACGCCTTTTAGATCCTTTATGGACCTGCAGGCCTCCAGCGCCGCCGCTCTTTCATCCGAGAATGTATCGATGAGCATTATCCTGGGCACTTCCTTCTCTATGACCCTGTCGAATGCTTTGAATGCGGCATCGTTGCTTCCCATGAGGAGCATGAGTGTGTGAGGCACTGTACCGATAGGTTCCTGCCCGATTATATCGCCGCCTATCTTCGATGAGACCCCGTCGCAGCCTCCTATGTACGAGGACCTGTCCAGGACCCCTGATATTGCGGGATGCATCCTTCTGTTGCCGAATGCCAGGACCGTCTTGTTCTTTGCCGCTATCTTGGTGCGTGCTGCCGCCGTCGCTATTCCCGACGGCTGGCAGAGCATTCCCAGCATGGCGGTCTCCATTATGCCGAAATCCGCATACGCCCCGAATATGTTCATGAGGGGTACCCTTACGCTGTCTGCTGTCCTTGTTCTGAATATCGTGCCTTCCGGCACTGCGGATATCGATATAGGGAGTCCTTCCACGAGCCTCATTACCTCTTCCAGGCCGCAGAACACCGCCCATTCCCATTTCCTCGGGAGGGAACTGCCGGTTATCTCTGCGCAGACCTCGGTCTTAGACATCCCGCAGGATTCCAATATCTTCTTCGTGCGTTCGAAGTAAACATCCATCGTGTATCCATCGCGCACATCCTTCTCATCCGCTATGAACAGCTTATCCATCGTATCACAGTCCGAACACTTTCTTTCCGGCGAATACCGCTCTGGAACCGAGCTCCTCTTCTATTCTCAGGAGCCTGTTGTACTTTGCCGTGCGCTCCCCTCTCGCCGGTGCGCCTGTCTTTATCTCTCCTGTTCCCCAACCTACGGAAAGGTCTGCGATCGTCGTGTCCTCGGATTCGCCGGACCTGTGTGATACGACGACATTGTACCCGTTTTCGAAACTCATCCTTGCCGCATCCGCGGATTCTGTTATCGTCCCTATCTGGTTGACCTTCAGGAGCAATGCGTTGGCCGCGCCCATCTCTATGCCTCTGCAGAGGCGTTTGGTGTTCGTGACGAATAGATCGTCGCCTACTACCTGCACCCTGTCGCCGATCATCGATGTCAGTTCTGCGGTCGTGTCGAAATCATCCTCGAAGAAGGGATCCTCTATGCTTATGAGCGGGAATTTATCGGCGAGGAACGCATAATGATCCGCCAGTTCTCCGGCGGTCAGCCTCATGCCGTCGACGCTGTATATGCCGTTCTCGCAGAACTCCGATGATGCAGCATCCATTGCGAGGAACACCTCATCCCCGGGAGAGTATCCGGCACCTGATATTGCTGACATTATCGTCTCCATGGCCTCTTCCACCGTGCTCAGAGGAGGAGCGAATCCTCCTTCGTCGCCGATTTTCACTGCCCCGGCGCCGTATTTCTTCTTCAGTATGGATTTCAGCTCCATGTATATCTCGGAAGACATCCTGAGGCATTCCGAGAATGATTTTGCACCTGCGGGGATCACCATGCACTCCTGTATCTTCAGGTCCCCTCCCGCATGCTTTCCTCCATTGATTATGTTGAACATCGGCACAGGGAGGGTGACATGGTCATCTCCAACGTGTTCGTATACCTCTATGCCTTTGGAATAAGCGCCCGCCTTGACCGCTGCGATGGATGTTGCGACCAGTGCATTCCCGCCAAGCCTTGTTTTATTGTCCGTGCCGTCGAGGTCTATGAGCGTATAGTCTATCGTCCTCTGGTCTGACGGGTCCATTCCGGTAAGGGCCTTGGATATCTCCCCTCTTATGTTCTCCACTGCTTTGAGGACACCTTTTCCTCCGTATCTGTCTCCCCCGTCCCTGAGTTCATGGGCCTCCCATGTCCCCGTGGAGGCTCCCGACGGAGCTATCGCGGTTATCTTCTTCCCGTTCACCGTGAGTTCGGCCTCAACGGTTGGGTTCCCCCTTGAATCCAGAACTTCTCTTGCCCATACCTTTTCGATCTTCATGCTTATTCTCCGGTTGGATTGTGTTGTATCATATGATTTAAAAGTATCTCTTTGTCCTTTGCCGTGAATCCCTTGGGGTTCACCGAAATAAGGAATGTCGTGCTCTTGCCGTATTTTTCCGCGGTCAGCTGATGCACGGCGGTCAGAACGGAATTCATGCCGTTCACGCTGATCATCTGGTCGAGGTCGTCGAAGGCTATAACAGGCTTCTCATTCTTTGATATGAAATCCTCCACGCTGTCCATCATCGTACCCAGTCCGTAGATGTTGAGA
>JAISVN010000020.1 GCA_031271555.1 Candidatus Methanoplasma sp. | reverse complement strand
GGAATCGGAGAGAGATCGGGCAACGCGCCTCTGGAAGAGACGGTCATGGCCTGCAAGCACCTTTTCGACAAGACCACCGGAATAGACACCCTGAAGCTCAGACCCCTTGCGGAATTCGTATCGGTAGCATCCGGAAGAGGCATCTGTATCTCCAAGCCCTTCCTCGGAGCCAACTGCTTTGCGCATGAGGCCGGGATACATGCGGACGGTATCATAAAGGATGCCAAGAACTATGAGCCGTATGAGCCGGAAGAGGTCGGACTCGTAAGGAAAATAGTCATCGGCAAGCACTCCGGAAGGAACACAATAGTTACGGACCTTTCGCACAGAGGCATCCACCTCTCAGATCAGGAGGCAATAGATCTCTTGGAGAGGGTCAGGAAAAGCGCGGTGAAGCTTCACAGAAGCATCTCCTCCGATGAGCTGTACACAATGTACAAGGACATGCTCGCCGGCGAAGATCCCTTCGACGACGAAAAGAGTTAAAAAAACCTTTTTTTTAACGCTGATCAGTCTGTGCCTGTTCTGTTCTTATAGGCATAGATCAGCAATATTATCCCTATGCCGCCCAGCATGGCTGCCAGATGTTCGACCAGCCCAACGCTGTTCGGCACCACTATCAATATGATGAAGTCGATGACGAACACGAGTACCCAGTTGTTCAGTCTCACGAAGGCCTTATGGAACCTCATGGACCGTTTCTGAAGGTCGCCTTCACCTTTGGCCTCGGCCCTCCTTTCCGAATCGATCAGGACCTTCTCCACGAACTTGAGGTTCCGTATCATGTTATACAGCGGGATCGCGACGGCCACGAAGTTCACTGCAAGGACTATGGTGTAACATGCGCTGTAAGACAGGGAGCCTCTCATATTGTTGCTCAGGAAGTTGGTCATATCCGATGTGAAGAGGTAGAACACCACTTCCACTCCGACTATGAGCAGGATGTCGATATACGCGAAGAACGACTTCGTCCTGAACTTCGATGCCGTGGTCTTTGATGTCAGGGCTATCTTCGAGTAGTGCCTGTCCCTGACCTCTTCCGCCCTAAGTATCGCATTCAAAGCAGGTTTCGGAGCGTGGTTGTACACATAATCGCATATCTTGCTGGAATCCTTTGAGAGTATCGGCAGAGCCACCATGGAGACCAATGCCGCCCCTATCACAGAAGTGTAAAACGGTTGCGACAATACGCCCGCATCGAACCCAGCCTTCGCTATTATGAATGCGAACTCACCCATTGCCATCAGGCTTATGGAGGACATGAAGCCTAGGCGCATCGACTTGTTGCCGACGAAATATGCCAGGAACACGCTGCTGAATTTCAGGATCGCGTAGATCGCGAATATGATCAGAATCATTATGATGTTGTCTAATATGTCACTGGGCGCGATCTCCAGACCGATGGATATGAAGAACATCGCCATGAATATGTCTTTCATGGGGGTCACATCGTGTTCGATCTCGCTGCTAGATTTGGATTGGGATACCACCACCCCCATAAGGAATGCGCCGATGGCCATGGACATGCCTATCCACACCGAGACCAGCGACATCGCGAAACACATGCCGAGAGACGTTATCAGCAATATCTCGTCCGGCATCTTTGCCCCTATCCAATCTATCGCACGCGGAACGAAGAGCAGACCTATGGATACCGCTGCGACCATGAATATCATGATTATGAGCAGCATCCACACTATGGAATCGAATTCCATGGCGCTGCCAGTGAGCAACGGAGACGCCATGGACAGTATCATGACCTGCGCCACATCCTCTATGACCGTGATGAGAATGATGGTCTCTATGTCGTCCTTCGACAGTTTGCCCTGATCCCTCAGGACCGCCGTCACGACCGCGGTGCTGGATCCGGAGATTATGGCCCCGAACAATATGGACTGGATGACGCTCCAGCCCATCATCATGCCGAAGATGTACCCTCCGAATATCATGAGGGGCAGCTGTATCAGCGCCACCATCAATGCGAACGCTCCCGCCTTCTTCAGTTTCTTCAGGTTGAGCTCCATCCCTATGCAGAACATCAGCAGGACCAACCCCATGGAGGCCAGGATGCTCACGATCGTTTCGGTGTCCTCGGATTCCCCGACCCAATAATTGGCGAGTATTATGCCTGCGGTAAGATACCCGATTATCGGAGGCATTTTCAGTTTCTTGAATACGACAGAACAGATCCCTGCTACAAGGAGCAGGAACGTCATATTCAAAAGAAATATTGCCTCTTCCAATAACCCACCTCGTAGCGTATATACTTTTTAATAAAAAAAGTTCGTGGAGAGCCGCCCCCATACTCCTCTTTTGCACCCCCTATTGACAGGCGTTGGTAGCCCTTGTCATATAAGCTAAAATCGTGAACAATCAAGCCGGCTAATGTCAACCTTTTTCCGATGAGATATCCTGTTAAGTTAAAACTGACTTCCGCAGGACATCAGTCCCTCCAGCATCCGATCTTGACAATTCATTCCGAAGATTGTTGACAATTCATTCCGAAGATTGTTGAAAATCAGACACTTCCCTATGTCCATCTTTGTGTGTGGTGTGATGAAAAATCGTATGGTTTCGACCTATATCCGGCGACAGTAAGCAAGAAATCAAAAATAAGCCTGAGTTTATGTA
>JAISVN010000129.1 GCA_031271555.1 Candidatus Methanoplasma sp. | reverse complement strand
TTGTGCCTGTCGTCCTGATATGTCCTTATGTATCCCCTCACATCGGAAACGGTCTTGGAAGGTATCGGCGGGGCCCTTATGACCTTCACGTTCCACCCTGACTCCTTCTTTATGTCTGCAAGGAGCTGGCCTTCCTTTCCCATGACCTCGTTGGGGTTTATCGCCTCTATTATGGCCTCGCCGGTCTCATCTATGAA
Source organism: Candidatus Methanoplasma sp. (assembly GCA_031271555.1). Lineage (GTDB taxonomy): Archaea > Thermoplasmatota > Thermoplasmata > Methanomassiliicoccales > Methanomethylophilaceae > Methanoplasma. The sequence continues at coordinate 4,048 of JAISVN010000129.1, read as the reverse complement.
GTTTATATCGAATACCTCTGCGGATTCGGGTATCATCGACCTTATCTTCTCTTCGACCTCTTTGGGGTCGGCCAGGGTTGACGGGTCCGGCCTGATGTCCACCCTTCTTCTGAGATTCTGGGCGAGCATCCTCGGTATCTCATCGTTGTCTGAGAATTTGTCATACTCTGTTGTATATATCACGATCACAGAGCCTTCGAACTCTATCGCTGACACTTTCATCTCCGGAGGTGTAAGTTTCCTGACCTCCTCCCTGAGGTTCTCAAATAATCTGTCTGGGTTCATGTGAATCCTGCTTTTACAATAGATGTGTGTTTGTAAGGTGTTTGAACTGAAGGATCAGTTCGGGTATCTGAACCCAAGCTCCTCGCAGCGGGCCCTTATATGGTCCTGCGGGATCTCTTCGTAGCCTTTCGGGCCTATGTACGATATCAGCATACCGTCTCCCGATGCGCTGTCCCTCCTTCTTGAGGAATTGAGCGCGGTGATCGCAACATCTATGGCCTCTTTCTTCGTCATGTTCGGTTTGTACGACGCTTCCAGGGAACCCATCGCAAAGTTCGACCCGGATCCTATTGATGTGAAGTTGTCTTCAATATAGCCGCCTGCACCGTCCACGCTGAACACGTGGCCGCCGGTAGAGTCGTATCCTCCGACTATCAGTCCGAGGTAGAAACCGTTGCGCATGACGTTGCCTACAAGCGTGGCTGCCGCATTGACGGACATGGGAGACCCTCTTTTCATCGAATATATGGATATCTCGCTCTGGATGTACCTTACCATGAGCTGGGCGTGGCCGACGACACCGGCAATGGTCATTCCCAAGTTATCTGCGAGAGGGTATACCTTCTGAACATCGCTGTGCGCGATCACATTGTTCATTGTCGCCCTTTGGTCTGACGCAAGGATCACTCCGTCCTTTATCTTCAGCCCTATGGTCGTGGTCCCCGTTTTTAGAACTTCCTCGTTGCTCATTTTCTTCCCTTCGCTATAATGAATTGTAGCAAAATGCACCACTTTTATTTAAAAAAAGATGCTATGATATCCTAATAGTTCTCTCTCTTATAAACTTTATTAAGAAGAAAGGTCTAGGAAATCAGATTGAGGTGGTGTATAGATGAACTTATCTCTCTTGCATACTCTGTTTCCTCAGTCGGGATCGGTCGCCTGAAAAACCTAAAAACAAACACGCTGAACAGACTCCTGCAACCGTTCGAAAGAAATTACGAACGTCCTTTGATTCATCATATTTCAGGTTTACTGTGCACGTTTCCATCCAACTTTCGCAGGTTTAATTATCGATGAAGTTATCTTCCTACAGATGGGAGAGTTGCCGCATGGAAATTGAAGAATGGCTTGGCGAAGATAACCAATTGGGAATAGACATATGGCAGAAAAAGTACTGCTACAACGGGGAAACATTCGATCATTGGCTTGACCGCGTCAGCGAAGGTAACAGCGACATAAGGGAGATGATCGCGCAGAAGAAGTTCCTGTTCGGAGGCAGGATACTTGCGAACAGGGGGCTTCACAAGACCGGATTGAAGATAACTCTCTCGAATTGCTATGTGGTCACGCCGCCTGAGGATTCCATCGAATCCATCTTCGAATGCGCCGGCAAGCTAGCAAGGACGTTCAGTTACGGAGGAGGCGTCGGAATAGACCTCTCCAAACTCGCTCCCCGCGGTGCAAAGATCAACAACACCGCGTCCGAGACATCGGGCGCCGTTTCGTTCACAGACCTCTATTCGATGGTCACCGGACTCATAGGGCAGCACGGGAGAAGAGGCGCCCTAATGCTCTCGCTCTCATGCGAACATCCCGACCTGGAGGAGTTCGCATTGGTTAAAACGGATGTCGACAGGGTCACCAAGGCCAACATGTCCCTGCGTGTGACGGATGAGTTCATGGAATGCGTCAGGAACAAAGAGAACTTCGTACAGAGGTTCCACAGACCGGAGACGAAGGATGCTGTGGAAAAGAACCTCAACGCCCACGAATTCTTCAAGAAGCTCTGCTATGCCAACTGGGATTTCGGAGAGCCCGGATGCCTGTATTGGGACAGGATAGAATCATGGAACCTACTGAGCGAATTCCCGGATTACCACTACGCAGGCACCAACCCGTGCGCGGAAGAACCCCTCCCTGCGGGAGGCAGCTGCCTTCTCGGGAGTATGAACCTTGCCGCATTCGTCAAGGACGGCGTGTTCGATGAAGAGGACTTCAAGAAGACCGTGGGGATCTGCGTAAGAGGCCTTAACGACGTACTTGACGAAGGACTTCCTCTGCACCCCCTCCAGGAACAGAGGGACTCCGTAAGGGACTGGAGGCAGATCGGATTGGGCATAATGGGCCTGGCCGACATGCTGATAAAAATGGAGCTGGGATACGGGACCAAAGAAGCAATGGACTTCTGCCATAAGATCGGCTTCATAATGGCCGACACAGCGATAAGGGAGTCCGCTTTGCTCGCCAAAGAAAAAGGGAAATTCCCCAAGTGCAACATCGAGCAGATGATGCGGTCCCCGTTCTTCAATGAGAACACATCGCAGGAGACGAAGGACCTCGTGGAAAAATACGGCATAAGGAACTCCCAGCTGCTTACCATCGCACCGACTGGTACCCTTTCGACGATGATCGGGATATCCGGCGGCATAGAGCCGATCTTCGCGAATTCGTACGAAAGGAGGACCGTGTCCCTTTCCGACCATGATGAGTACTATAAGGTATACACACCGGTCGTCAAAGAATACATGGACAAGCACAACCTGACCAGTGACGAGGATCTTCCGAACTTCTTCGTGACCGCCCAGTGCCTGGATTACAAACAGCGCCTCAACCTTCAGGGCACGTGGCAGATGCACATCGACGCATCGATAAGCTCGACCGTGAACCTGCCGAACGATTTCCCGGAGACCGAAGTGTATGATCTGTACATGTACGCCTGGCAGATAGGATGCAAAGGCGTCACCGTCTTCAGGGACGGGTGCAAGCGCCTTGGGATATTATCTGCGAAACCCGAGCCGCAGGAAGAGGCAGAGGGCAACGGAAAACGCAAGAAAAGAGGTTTCGTCGAGAATGTTGCGGACGACGTCGTGGGAAAGAAGAGGAAGCTGATGACCGGATGCGGAAGCCTCCACTGCACGGCGTTCTTCGACCCGCACAGCGGAGAGCTGCTGGAAGCTTATCTGAACAAAGGCTCCACAGGCGGATGCAACAACTTCATGATAGGCCTTTCAAGGATGATCTCCCTCGCCGCAAGAAGCGGGTGCGACATCAATTCCATAGTCGATCAGCTCAAGAGCTGCGGCTCGTGTCCATCATATGTTGTAAGGACATTCCAGAAGAGGGATACGAGCAAGGGGTCTTGCTGCCCTATGGCAGTAGGATGGGCGCTCCTCAGCATGCATGCGGAAATGCAGAGGGAAGTGAAGGGCATAACCTTCGAAGCCGAAGAAGAAGAGAAGGAAGCTCAGAAAAAGATCCCGGTCAACCCATGCCCGAAATGCGGCGATGAGCTGCAGTTCCAGGGCGGCTGCAACATCTGCAAATCATGCGGATGGACCAAGTGCGACTGAGTCCTCTTTTCAGAGACCCTAAAACATATTCAAAACAATTTCTTACCATTCATTATATTGATGTCCAGTTCCTTGGCGAGGCTGTTTTGTTTGAATGGGTTGACCTTCTGGACGTCTCCGTCCTTTCTGAAGAATGAACCGGTGTTCTTGAACCAGAATGTGACGCCTGCTTCGACGCATTGATCCCTTATGCCCAATACCCAGTCGTAATCGCAGATGCGGGCCTCGCGTCCGGTCTCGCCTCCGACCGTCACGTGTTCTATTCCGTGAAGGTATTTCGAAAGGTTCATCGGTCCCAGGATCGGTGCGCATGCGATGAAACGATGCTTCATAGGGTAGGAGAGGAACAAAGGCAGCCTTTGGTCTGCCATGGATCGATTCTCCACAGTGCAGCCCATATTCACATTATCGTAACCGTCTCCCCAATCCTGCGGAAGAGACATCCGGAAACGGTCGATCCGTTTGGTCAG
>JAISVN010000051.1 GCA_031271555.1 Candidatus Methanoplasma sp. | reverse complement strand
GTATGTGCATAGTGCTCCTGAATCCGAGTGCTGCTCCACCGTGCTGTAGACGGAATAGACAAGCGCCTTCTTCTCCCTGACCTCCTGGAACAGCCTTGAGCTTGTTCCGGAGCCTATTATCGCACTGAGTAACGAAAGCGGCACCCTGTCCTTATGGTCTGGATCGTAAGCGGGGAATCCCATAGCCACATGATAATGCTCCGAATTGTTCTTGGTGAAACTGTATCCGGCCTTAGGCGTGCTCGGCTTCGACCTCTTTATCTCCTTCTTCCCAGAAAGGCCGTCGAACTTCTCCTCCGCCCATGCCAGAGCCTCTTCCATCTCAACGGCTCCGGCCGCGAATACCGAAAGGTTCGGTATTCCGTACCTCTCCCCGTAGTATTCCCTCAGCTCCTTGAACGTGAGGCCTTTGACTATCTCCACCGTTCCCCCCTCGTCCTGGGAGAGCGGGTGGCCCCTCCACATGTGGGATGATGCCAGATCGTGTATGTACGCCTCCGGCTCGTTCTCGATCATGCTGAGCTCCTGGATCACGATCTTCTTCTCCAGTTCCACGTCATCATCGTTAATGAGCGGGTTCGCGACAACATCGGACACAGTGTCCTTGGCGACATCCTTCGTCTCTTTGATGGTCACTCCGTAGTATGCGGTCATCTCCCTGCCGGTGAACGCGTTCATCTCTCCGCCCGCGCCTTCCATCTCCTTCGCCATCTGATAGGACGATCTGCTCTTGGTCGCCCTGAACACAACGTGTTCCAAAAGGTGCGAAATGCCCATTACGCTCTTGTCCTCGTCCCTGGAGCCGGTGCGGACCCCTACCATGAATCCTGCGCTCTCGCTTCCCGGGATCTTCTCCACAAGCACCGGTATACCGCCGGAAGTCCTTGCAAAAGAGATGTTCTCGTTGCTCATGCCTGCAGGATAAAGTGCGAGTAATTAATACATTCACAATCATTATGCCACTCTTATGACGGAGACGAAGATCATAAAGTATTCCGACCAAAAGTACGACAACCCAATTGCGATAGTCGGTTTCCCCGGCATCGGCCTCGTAGGTTCCATATTCACCAGTTTCATCGTTAGGGAGCTGGACATGGAGGTCATAGCAGGGATATCGTCTCCGGAGTTCCCTCCGTACACGCTGATCCAGAAAGGGAACCCGTATCCGCCGATAAGGGTATACGGATGCAGAAGGGAAAACGGCTCGGAATACTGCGGGGACCTGATCATAGTGACCACGGAGATAACGCTCAAGCCCGAGCAATACTACGCCCTCAACTCAACGCTCATGGGGCTTTTCAAAGACCTCGGGATATCCAGCGTGATAGCGCTTGAAGGCATACCTCAGTTCGAGGAAGGCATGGCCATAATGGCCTGCGGATCCTCAAAGGCATCCAAGGAAAGGATAGAGGCCCTCGGCATCAAGGTCTTGGATGAGGGGTTGGTGAGAGGCCCTACCGGGATCATGCTCTATGAAGGGCTCTACTCCAATATGGACGTCATCGCCCTCCTCTGTCCCGCGAATCCGGCAATGCCCGACCCGAGATCGGCGGCGAAGATACTTGAGCCGCTGTCCAAGCTCATGCCCGAACTCAATATCGATACTGGACCGCTCTACAAAGAGGCGGAAGAGATAGAGAACAAGATCAAACAGCAGCAAGAATACGAAGGCGGCCTGGCCTCGAAAGATGTCCAGCACCTTTACGGATGATATCATGCAGCTGATCCCGACAAGATATTTCATAACGTCAGGCAAAGCTGTGAGCGGGACTTCGCCGCTCAACGCATTCGACCGCGCGCTGATGGCAGCGGGGATATCCGAGCAGAATCTGGTCGCCGTATCGTCCGTCATACCGGACGGTTCGGCGATGGTCGACCGGATCGAGCTCCCCATGGGCGCCGTCACCCACTGCGTGCTTTCGCAGATGAGGGGTAAAAGCAAAGAGACGATCTCCGCCGGCATAGCCTACGCATACCGCAAGGACGGAAAGGGAGGGTATGTGGCCGAGGGCCATCTCCACGGCTCCGGCGAAAGCCTCAGGGACGAACTGGACAAAAAGGTCAGGGAGATGTCCAAGATCAGGAACACGGAGTTCGGAGAGACGCATTTCGTCATAGAGGAGATGCAGGTGCCGGAAAGCATGTACGGATGCTGCATCGCATCCCTCGTGTTCACGGAGTACAGATGACGTATGCAGTGGTGTCATGCAGGAAGTGTAAACGGCAGAGGATGATCGACCGGTCGGCCGAGTCGTCCAAATGCCCATACTGCGGCAATACCGATGAGCATAAAGGACTCAGGATCATCTTTGAGGATAAGGATCAGAAGGCGGTAAGGGACGCTTTGGCCCAGATGCATCCGTTCGACATTCCGGATAAGAAGAAGCCCGCCGAGGGCATTGACCCGTTATCCACGCTCATTTACAGATACGAGAAATGCAGAGACCCGAAAGAAAGACTCGAGATGGTCGCTGCCGGCCTCACCGAGATATATGGCACGTTCACCCTGGAGGATCTGGAAAAGGTCGATGAGAAGAACGCGGAAAGGCTGCTGAAGACCATGACGGAGCTTTGCCTTGTCTATGAGGTCCGATACGGCAGATACCGCACCTGACATTCACTTTGGAACGTCCTTTCTCGTCTTGCCTTCCATCCTCAGGACTTCCTTCACGACCCTCGACAGCTTCACGTACATAGTGTAATAGAAATAAACGGCTGCGAGGATCAATGCCAGGGCAAGACTCGCATATGTGACGAACTCGTTGCTGCTTGTGTATCCCACCACCAATACAATGCTGAATGCCACATTGACGAACATCGCCTGAAGCGCGAATTCCATCGGCCTGA
>JAISVN010000031.1 GCA_031271555.1 Candidatus Methanoplasma sp. | reverse complement strand
GCCATAGTGAACCGTCAGGACACGGAAAGACTCACAGGTGTCACCCTCGAGGCCGCCGAAGGACTAGCAAAAGCGAGAGGGGACTCCGAGATCGTAGCCAGGGAAATGGCCGAACTGATAATCATGAGAAGGATGACCATTACCGGGAATGTCATGAACGATGATTTCGGACCTATGATGATAGTCAGCGATGCCAGGATCGAAGAGATCGATGTTGTGGCCGAAGCCGAAAAGCTCTACAACGAAGTGGAGGCGGCATTATGAATGCGAGAGAGACCGCCTGGAGGCTATTCTCTTCGGAGCTGAACTCGGCGACCTATGAGATCAAAGGCGAGGATGAGAAATCGCCGTCGTATGTGGTCACCAAGCTGGGCGCGATGGTGAACCGCGTGCTGATAGCAGGCGTGCTTACGGAGAAAGAGAACGTCGGCACGGATGACGAGCCCATGTGGAGGGGCAGGGTGCAGGACCTCGCCACCGGGAACGTCTTCATCAACGTCGGGAGGTACCAGCCGGAGGCTGCGGCCGCTATGGCGGATATCGAGACACCGGCGTTCATAGCGATCGTCGGAAAGGTGAGGACATACACCACCGACGATCAGAGGGTGTTCGTTTCCATAAGGCCCGAGCGCATAGTGAAGATAACCGAGGAGATAAGGGCCCAGTGGATCCTGGACACCGCAAGGTCGACATGGGACAGGCTCAACAAGATGAAAAAGGCCACATCGGTGCAGGGGCTTTCCGAAAAGGCGCTCATCAGCAAAGGATTCAGCGAAAAGGACGCAAAGGGGATAATGACCGCTTTGGATCAGTACGACATTCCCAACTCTACGACCTATCTGAAATCGATACAGACCGCCCTCAGGACAATACTGCCCGATAAGAACATAGACCTTGGACTTCCCGAGGATATGTCGGACATCCCGGACGAGATAGACATCGAACCCGGATCCTCGGACATGAACAAATCGGAGATAGAGGACATCATACTGGCTCTTCTTGAGGAACTTGACACCGACGGAAAGGGCGCCCCCAGGGATGAACTCGAGAGGAGAGCGGAATCCGAGGGGATCTCCAGCATGGAGCTTGAGGAGATATCCAACGCCCTCATGGACAAGGGTCTCGTCTACGAACCCAACCTGAGATATCTGAAACGCATTTGAATCCTCAAAACAAGGGGCTCGAAGCCCCGTTTCTTTTTCTTTTGCTGTTTATCTGTACATCACGGCAGAGCCGTAGCCTACTACCGAATTGATATCATATCTCAACGAATCCCATGAGTCGGAATACTTCAGGATCTCCACTTCCGAAGGCCTCGATGCCAGCAATGCGGTTGCCATCGGACCGTATCCGCAGACCGATATCCTGTTCCCCTCTATCACCGAGTACATGCCGTCGACATCCTTTTCCCTCAGTCTTTCCAGAACCGGCATGTTGAGCCTCTCCGCAGCATCTTTCGGTATGTAGTGGGCCATGTCGCTGGATGCGATGATCACGACATCCCTGCCCCTGCACGCTTCTCTAATGGATGCTGCAAGTTTCTCTGCGGACGCTTTGCTTTGATCTCCCATTATTATCGGCACTATCCTGGGATCCTTGTCGATGAACTGTATGAAAGGGATCTGAACCTCTATCGAATGCTCATACTTGTGGGCCATGCAGTCGCACTGCACGGTTTTCTTCAGTTCGGAAGCTATCTCCTCATGTATCCTGCACGGACCTAAGGGAGTAAGAAAGTCCTCATCACATGCCACCGCTCTGTAAGGAACGCCGACATGGTCCGGCCCGATGATCACGTATGCCTCGGGCAGCCCATCCTCTGCGATCTTCCTGTAAACGTGCGCCGCATTCATTCCGGATGCCATGTAGCCGGCATGCGGAGAAACTGCCGCGGATATCTTCCTCTCATTGTCTATGCGCTCCGGAAGCCCGGGCCCGAGTTCGTGAAGGAAACAGCTCTTGATGCTTGCCCGCAGTTCGTCCTCGTCCGCAGAGTAGAATCTGCCGGCGACGGCTGGATATCTCATATATGAAAATAGAAATGGGAATGTAAATGGTTTGCCTAAGGCCGTTCAGAGCCTGGCTTCGAAATCTTCGATCTCCATCTGGAAATCTGCGGGGTCTTTGAGGTCGCCCCTTGCGACGAGGACCTCTCTGGTAAGGAGCCAGTATACGCATGCGAGCGCTCTCCTTCCTTTGTTGTTGGTCGGGATCACGAGGTCAACGTTCCTTGTCTCGTTGTTCGCATCGCAGAGTGCGATGATCGGTATCCCGAGGTTGAGCGCCTCGTTGAGCGCCTGTTTGTCCGCTGCAGGGTCGGTGACCATGAGCACTTCAGGCTCTATGAAGCCTGCATTGACGGGGTTTGTGAGTGTACCGGGGACGAAACGTCCTGCGAACGCCGGGGCGCCGATGGCTTTGGAGAACTCTCTTGCGGGCCTCTGACCGTACTGTCTTGCGGAGACTACCAGGATCCTCTTCGGGTCGTATCTTGCAAGGAAGCTCGCTGTCGCCCTGATCCTGTCGTCTGTCTTCTTGACGTCCAGGACATACAGGCCATCCTGCCTGACCTTGAATATGAAGTCCTTCATGTCTGCGCTTTTCTGCTGAGTACCGATGTGTACACCAGATGTAAGGTACAGGTCCTCTGCGACCAGCAGATCGTTGTTAACGGTTACATTCTCCTCTTCGCTCATTGTGATTCCTCGATTAGTTCCTGACTACTGTGATCGGTATGAGGCCTTTCTCATACTCAAGCATGGAGATGTCTATAGGGTCCAGCATATCCTCGGGATAGTTAATAAGGACCGGAGCACCGTACGAGATCTGAAGCGCCCTCGCGCCTACGATCCTTGCCTTCTCAAACCTAGTGTACATCATTTGATTCACCATACAGGATGGCATGGTATTAGGATGCTCATTATAAACCTTTCTGAGCTATCGGCTGCTCCCATTATTTTATCTGTTAGTAACTAAACATATAACGCGCGCGTGATGGTAACGTATTTTTACAGCGACCGTGATTGACGCCCGATGTCCGATGAACTGAAGGTCTGCGCGGCCGCCCTGTTCCTTAACAAAGGCAAAGACGTCCTTACCGTCAAAGAATTCACCATGTATGTGTCTCTGGACCTCAGGTGGATGCAGGTGAAGGATGCGAATCTGCTTTTGGACGCCTTTGTGAAGAACAGCCTTGTTTCGAAGACGGACGGATACCTCAGACCTGCCGTCGATATATCTTCGATCGAGGTCCCTGTGGCATACAGGCCGTCGGAGGACCTCCTCAACGAGATCAGAAAAGGCCAGCTCGAGCGGCCGGCGAAAGTGAACGATCCGGCAGACGTCCTGCAGAGGCTTGTGCAGGCGGCATTGGACTCCGGGATGGAGAAGGGTGCATTCATATCGGAATGCAACAAGGTCCGCAAGAGGACGAATGTCGATATGGAGGTCGCAGCGCTGATGATCCTGAGAGAAAGGGATGTTGACATCATGCCTTTCATCGATGATGTCCGTTCATCGGTGCTCAGCAGATGAATCACTGTTTTTTTATGAAATTGCTCAGGGTCATGCCTTCGGATCTTCTGTTTCCCCCTCCGACCTGACCTCCGGACTGCACATCCTCTCTGAGCGATATGCCTAGGGCCTTTTCCAGTTTCGCGATCATCTTATCGTCCGGAACGAGATCGTTCGCCTCTATCCTGGCTATGTTGCCCTTCCTCTCAAGTATGGATTTTGCGAACTCTTCCTGATCCATGCCCTTCGCTTCTCTGGCCTCTCTTACGGCCCTTCCGTAATCCTCTATCAATTCTTTTGTGGTAGAGGAATAAACATCCCTGGACTGCATCCTCCTTTCCCTCTTCTGGAGCCTCTCTTCTATAACCGATTTCGGCACCGGGGAACCCGGGGCTGCGCTGGATGCTTTATAATCGTCTCCGAACCTGGCACAGTTCGGACAGAGATTCAGCTTCGTACCTTCCACAAGCATGGGTTTCGTGACCGGGACCTCTTTCCCGCACATTTCGCAGATCATCGCAATGTGATTGTATATCGCTGTTATTAAATTGATGGTAAGTACGAGAAAAACTAATAAAGATAAGGAACACTTGACCCCATAGGGTAGCGATAAATGGATGACACTCAGATAGACGAGCTTAAAGCGAAGATCATCACCCTTGAAGAAAGGAACGTAAGACTGATGGAAGATCTTCAGACCGCCGAGAACGACAAGCGTTACTCGGAAGGAGAGCTGTTCAGACTGCAGAAGGACCACAGCCGGATAAGGGCAGAGCTCGAAAGGCTGAGGAGTCCGCCCCTTATAGTCGGGTCCCTGAGGGACATCCTTCCGGACAACAGGGTCATCATCAAAAGCTCCACCGGCCCCGATTTCATAGTCTCTGTGTCAGAGTACATACCCCAATCCGATCTCATACCCGGAGCCAGAGTTTCGCTTAACAAACAGACGCTTGCAGTAATGAACGTGCTGCCCATGCCTCTGGACCCCGTGGTCACCGGTGCTGAGATAATAGACAAACCGGACGTATCATATGCCGACATAGGAGGCCTTGAGAAGCAGATGCTGGAGCTGCGCGAGGCCGTCGAAGACCCGCTGCTGAGGCCGGAACTCTATGCCAAAGTGGGCATAGAACCTCCCAAGGGAGTCCTTTTGGTAGGACCGCCGGGCACCGGCAAGACGCTGATGGCAAAGGCCGTGGCCAATGCGACGAACGCTACATTCATAAGATTCGTCGGCTCGGAACTCGTGCAGAAGTACATAGGAGAAGGCGCAAGGCTCGTCCGCGAACTGTTCGACCTCGCAAGGGAGAAGTCCCCCAGCATAATATTCATCGATGAACTGGACTCCGTCGGAGCAAAGAGGATGGACGTAGCCACATCCGGGGACAGGGAGGTCCAGAGGACTCTCATGCAATTGCTTGCGGAACTCGACGGATTCACGCCGACCAGCGATGTCAAGATCATAGGCGCCACCAACAGGCCGGACATACTCGACGACGCGCTGCTGAGGCCGGGAAGGTTCGACCGCATAATAGACATCGGACTGCCTGACGTCGAGGGAAGGACGCAGATATTCAAGATCCACATGTCTCACATGAACATTGATAATGAGATCAGCCCGAGGAAGCTCGCCGATATGACGGAGGGCGCCTCCGGAGCGGAAATAAAGAGCATATGCACGGAGGCGGGGATGCTCGCCATACGCGATGGCAGGGATACCGTGACCGAGAGCGATTTCACAGCCGCAAAGGAAAAGGTCATGGAAGCCGGAAGGAATAAAGTGAAAGCTGCTCCGGCATACATGTTCGGATGATCTCAGCTGAGATCCGAATCCTCTCCGCCGAAGAAGGTCAGCTGGGCGAATGCGTATATCTCTTCCAGCCCTGTCTCCTCCTCTGCGGAGACCCCTCTTATCCCTCCGAAGACACCCGTGTTCTCGAGGGCTTTGAAGAGTTCCATGCCGACCACGGTCTGAGGGTTCGAGTCCTCATCCAGAAAGTCCCCGTATAAAGCGTCCGGGTTCTCGAACCAGTCGATCATCTTCTGGCTTTCTTCTTCGGTGAGCGTAT
>JAISVN010000102.1 GCA_031271555.1 Candidatus Methanoplasma sp. | reverse complement strand
ATCGCCGGACTCCAAAAACGTCTTTACGAATTCTTTAGCATCCCTTGTGGACACTCTTGATGCCTTTGCTATGACAGACGCAAGGAAAGATGATGCCTTGGAAGGATCCATCGCGGATGCGGAAAGCACCTCGTTCATGTCATACTTAAAAGGTGCCAGCTTGTGAGTGTTGAGCATCGATTGTCTTTTGCTGCTCTCCTTAGTTTTGGGCTTTGATTTTTTGCCGCTCTGACTGTTCGGGCTTGGCTTATATTGTTTAGCTGGTTTACTTGCTGTACTGCCCTTGATGTCTGCCAATGAGATTACTCCAAGGCCCTGACCTCTTTATGTTATTTAATACTCTTTGGTATTTGAAGGGCTCCAGATGTACAGCCGAACCTATCGGTAATATATATTTACCGACCCATAGGCAAACGATGTCTGAAGAGACTGTGGACAATCCTCCCAACACGGACAGGCCCGCAGAGAAATACGTAAGCAGGCTGCTCTATGCGAGCTATGCTGTAACGCTGATGCTCTCAGTTCTGATCCTTTTGATTGGGATAGCCCTCGGAAGTTTCATGGAGGTTGTGATAGCCGTACCGGTCATCTTCATACTGATCGATACACTGTTCATAGAGAGGACGGTCGTCCACATACCGCCGTTCATGGTCTTCCTCATGGTCGGGCTGATGATCCTGATAGTTGCAAGCGGGACATTCGGCGACGGGCATCTTCTGAGCATCATAGTGGATTATCTTTTCGGAGTGGTCATGGGGGTCGGAGGCCTGATCGCAACGTATTCGCTCATGAACACGATACCCGGCATGGACATAAACAGAGAGAAACCGGTCAAAGTGGCATTCATATCTGTATCGGTGGCGCTTGCGATGTTCACTATCGTGCTCATGGTGCAGTACTATCTGAGCCTTGCCGCCAATATAGAAACGGATACTGCGAACGAAATAATGAACCAGCTTCTCTTCGTCATGTTCGGCGCCTTATCCGTCTCAGCCGTGTTCTATCTAGGAAAGCACTCCATTCATCTTAGACGCACGGTCACAAGGTATCTGGAGAACAACGCTGCGACACTAGGCATCGAGGAATATGAGGCCATGGAGATCGAAAAGGCAATTAAAAGCGGCGAGGGCGAAAAGGTGGAGTACAAGTCCACTTTCAGGACCAATCTTGCAACGGGAGAGAAGGACCCAAGGATGGAGAAGGCCGTCCTGAAGACGCTGGTTGCATTCCTGAACAGCAGAGGCGGGACCCTTCTGATAGGCGTCGGCGATGACGGCACTGTCGTTGGAATAGACGAGTCGAGTTTCGACAGCCGCGACAAACTCAATCTGCACCTTACGAACCTTATCGCCAGCCAAATAGGGAACGAGTTCCTACCTTTCATAACCTTCAGACTGTCCGACTACCAGGGAAAGGGAGTGATGAGGGTCGTATGCAGGAAAAGCGATGGTCCGGTATTCCTTAAAGAAGGAAAACAAGAGACATTCTATGTCAGGTCCGGACCGTCAAGCGTAGAGCTTCACGGGATGGACACTTTGAATTATGTGGAAAATCGCTTCAAAAGAAGAAGAAAAATGTTTGAAAATTGAGTTCAGCTTTTCTTTTCCGCTTTTATCTGGTCGCTTATCTTTTTAGCGCTTCTTGCTATCCACATCGTCATTATGACTGCAAGTATCGTTACCAATATAGCGTATACGAGGTTGCCCCAAACCTGAGAGTCTGTCTTGAAGAACAGCGCTACTGCAGATTTGATCGTCTCATTCCATGCCAAGGCCGCAACAAGACCGAATGCGGCCGTGATGAGACTTGAGAACGTTGTGACGAACTGTAGTTTAGTTTCAGTATCCATTTTTTACCCTCCTTGTCTAGAGTGGTATGTACATCTGTCTATTACGTACTTAATAGATGTGATAATTTGTGCAGAGAGTGCGAGGGAGGGGATTCGAACCCCTGAACCCCTGCGGGACAGAATTTCTTCCCTTTGGAGTCTTAAGTCCTGCGCCTTTGGCCAACTCGGCTACCCTCGCCTGTCCGTCTTAATGCGGACCCAATATTAAACATGTGTTTGAGAACAGTTAATACCTGACACCTGCATGTGGAAAGCATGCCCTATAAGGTCCCGGACGAGGATGTCGTATCCGCCGCCATAGAATCGGTCATCAGGAAGACCCCGCACATAGAGACCCAAGCGGAATTCCTCAGGCTTGTCAGAAAGGAGCTGTCGAAGGAGTGCGAAGACTACAGGGTCAGCGGAGAGAGGATAAGGCGGATGGGCCTGGACAGAGGGATAATCAGGATATCCATAGAGTATCGCGAATCGGACATCAAAGACCTTCCCCACATCTGTCCGGTCTGCAGGAACGCGATGTCCCCTGTGATGAACAGATCCCTTGAGGGAGAGTTCGTGGAAATAAAGAGAAAATGTACAGTGTGCCCTTACGTCATAGGCAAAGACGTCCTTGTTCCTGGAAGATATGTTTTCTCCAGAGCAAATGACCGCAGGATGTCTCCCGCCGACATCTCGGTCAGGAAACTGAAGAAAGCGGGAGCGAGGATCAGGGAGGCGGCGGATCTGATAAAAGAAGCTGTTGACGG
>JAISVN010000086.1 GCA_031271555.1 Candidatus Methanoplasma sp. | reverse complement strand
TCACGGTCGCCTATCACTTTGAAAGCCTTGCTGTATCTGGTATGGGAAAGCATGGATGCCGTGTTGCCGCACACAAGCATAGGTTTGCCTGTGAAAAAACGATGATGGTCGTCGAGATCGAAAAAGTGCGGATATCCGGGAATGCTGCCGTCATATAAGGCTGCCTGCCCGTAATCTTCGCATATGTCCTCCAGACCATCTATTTTGAAAGCCCTCACAGTGCGAGATGTGAATTTCGCAAAGCCCAGTTTGTTAACTATCTCTTTATCGGACAGTTCGACGTCACGCATGCTTGTGTATCGGAAGTCTGTCCACCCAACCTTCGTCATCAGCCTACGGAAATCTTCAACGTATAGCGCACCACTAAGACACTCTCCGCGCAGAATAGGGTCTTCCGTCAAAGACTTGGGAATGCGTCTGTCTGCGAATATGTCGGAAAAGAACAGCTCTCCGCCGGGTTTGAGAACGCGGTATATCTCTCTGAACACAGACTCCTTATCAGGAGACAGATTGATCACGCAATTGGATATGACGACATCAATGCTCTGGTCTTTTATTCCAAGCGATCCCAGATCTTCTATGTACCCCTGAATGAAATCCACATTCGAGGTTTTGAAGCCGAAGCGCTCACGTTGTTCGTCTTTGTATCTTATCGCCGTTTCGATCTGTTCCGTCGTCATGTCCACGCCTATCGCATGACCTGACTCCCCGACCAGTTTGGATGCGATGTAGACATCTCTTCCCGTACCGCAGCCGAGATCCAGCACTGTCATTCCCTCCAGCATCGGCGGCAGAGGGGATCCGCAACCGTAGAATCTGCTTTGTATCTCGTCCGCAATGAGTGTTAGAACATCCTTTATCTCATCAGAGGGTCTTTCGGTGCAGCAGCATGATCCGGTCTTCAGATCGTCCTTGCTCTTCAGCTTCTTGCCGTAATAATCTTTCACTTGTTCGATTGTCTTTTCCATTTATCCCCCTCCGTTGGCGATATTGGTCGGTTTTCTCATGGTGTGTACAATCTATATAATCTCTGGTGCAGACACTTTGTTAAAATGCAAGAGCAAAATGATTTATCTATTAAGCTGAGGATTAAGTTTTGGCCGGATGAAGAAAGAACCGGGCTGACCAGTGATGAGCCCTATGAGTGCTGACGGCCGCCTCAGGATACACCGCTTGACATGTAGGAGAGCAGATCGCAGAGTTTCATCCCGTCCTCCCACCTCATTATGTAGTTGCCGTTGCTGGTGACCTCCATTTTCGGGATCCTTCTCCTCAGAAGCTCATTCTTGCCCCTGAGCTCCTCATCGGTAGGGATGGTGAATATCCTCCACGGATCGCCTCTCACGCTCTTGAGCCTGAAAGCATATACCGGCAGCAGATCGGATCGGGAGCACGTCTCCTTCATCTTTGCGGCCTGCTCCGTGAGTCTGGGATTCCTGCTGAAGTGCATGGTGCATTCCGCAGAGCTTTTGACCTCTATAGGGAACGAGAAGTCCCATCTCAAAGCAACAAGGTCAACGCCCAAAGAGCCGGCGGCGCGCACAACAAGGAAAGGATCGTCCAGCATCATGTTGTAAGATCTGCTCTCTTCTTCATCGCAGGTCTTGACCATCTTGGCTATCACCTTTTGGTCTCCGCCCAACAGATGTTTAAGCTCTCTTTCGTAAATGTCTCCGGCTGTAGCTGCCATGTTATCAATGAAGGATGGTCAGAGGATTATTAAAAGGGAACATCCAGGTATTCGAAAATACCCGAAACTACATAATAAGCTAAAGAGATACGAATCTTAAAAAGGAGAAGGCGTAGCATGAAAACGTTTGTCAAACCAGTATTGCTCGTAGTTGTGGTAGCCATATCGTTTTTGTCGATTGGAACCTACATCAATATCAACGACACTTATGAAGGATATGATCTAGACGACCTTGAAATAAAAGAAGGTCAGATATTCAAACTGAAATCCGTGGATCCAGAGCATGATTACAGTCTTGAAATAAGAGTCGACTCCGTAGAAGATGGTATCGTAACTTACACATTAGTGGGAGATGATGAGCAGGAAAAAAAGGATGTCGCGACCTTCAAAAAAGAGCTGTGCTATAATCCTATTTCAGCCATAAAAGAGCTGGGAGTGGGAGATTTTGTCAGAAGCTTTGAAACAAGAATAAACGTCCCTATTGGAACATACGATGTTACATGTACTGAATATAAGTTGGAACAGAGCGAGAATATAGAATTTACGACCTATGTGTATTCTTACAATGACACATCAATAAAATATGAAAGAACCTTTGATGGAATCCCATTATCAAGTTTCGAGTTGGAATCTATTCAGGAGGCAGGCTGAGAGCAGGTCGGATCCCTGCCTGTATCCGATGTGGTGACCGGCCCCAGCTCTGCTCTGGTTTTGTCATTGTTTTTAAGCAAATAAACCAAGTATGATCCGGTGAAGATGGCATTATGGAGAGAGCCTGCTTATGTCCCTCGGGAATAATATGGCCTCTCTCACGTTCGGAAGATCCAATATCTTCGTTACCAGGCGGTCCAGGCCTATCCCCCAGCCTCCGTGGGGCGGCATGCCGTACCTGAAGGCATCCAGATATGAGTCGAAATCCTTCGGGTCAAGACCTTTCTTTTCCATTCTCTTGACAAGTTCCTGGTATCTGTGCTCCCTCTGGCCTCCTGAGGATATCTCCTGGCCTTTGTAGTCGAGGTCGAAGGAGAAAGACAGGTCTGTGCCGTCTTTTTCCATTATGTAGAACGGTTTGGCCTCTTCGGGGTATTCGACTATGAAGTAAAGGTCGCTGCCTTTCTCGGCCATTATATCGCCTATTATCTTCTCCCCTTCCGTCCCGAGGTCGTCGCCTTCTTTCAGTTTGAGGCCGTTCTCATTGACCATCGCGAGGCATTCGGTGTATGTCAGGATCGGATACGGCCTCTTTGGAACCATTATCTCTTTGCCGAGTATCTCAAGATGCTTCTTGCATCTTTCTCCCAATTCTCTGAGGACGTGATCGATTATGTTCTCGATAGTGGCCATGACATCCTCTTCTTTATCGATCCAGGCCATCTCTCCGTCGAAGGATATGAACTCTGTCACATGGCGGTTCGTATTCGAATGCTCCGCCCTGAACGCCGGACCGAGTTCGAACACCCTGTCCAGACCCGTGGACATCAGCATCTGCTTGTAGAGCTGCGGGCTCTGGGCCAGATAGGCCGGTTTTCCGAAATAGTCCACACTGAACAGTGTCGCCCCGCCTTCGGCACCAGAGGCTACGATCTTTGGGGTGTTTATGTTCACGAATCCGTTTTTGACCATGTATTCAGAGATCAGCTCCACGATCGTCGACCTTATTTCGAAGACCGCTTTGGTTTCCGGTTTTCTTAGGTCCATGAACCTGTTGTTAAGGCGTGTGTCCATCTCCGCGTTCACTTTGTCTACGACTCCCAGAGGCAGCGGAACCCCTGCTTCGCTGTAAAGTTCAAAGGATGTCGGGATAAGCTCTATTCCCAATGCCGTTTGATTGCTCTCTTTGACCTCGCCTGTGACCGCGACAACAGATTCTCTTGACAGCTTAGTCAGCGACTCGAAGAGTTCCGGGTCTATCTTTTTCTTGGGCATGGTTATCTGTATGGTCCCATGTCTGTCCCTCAAAGTGATGAAGGATATGCCGCCAAGATTCCTTATGTCCTGGACCCATCCTTTCACGGTGGCAGTCGCATCTTCTTTGCTGATGTTGCTCGAATCTCTGATGGAGGTCATTTATAACATGCCTGAGAGACCTGCATCTGATAAATAGATTACACTTCGCAAGCTATAGATCGGAAACAAATCTCTAAAATCGCCTTTCAACAGTTATACAACAATAGCTATAGAGTAATTTGCTGATATGACATCTATGGGTGCAGAAAAACTTAAGGGTGAACTGAACTTTGAGGAACTGTGTACAGCAGTTGCACCCATAGCCAAAAAGTATGATATCTACGGCATCTATCTTTTTGGATCCAGAGCTCGAAACGAAATCCACGATAACAGTGATTATGATTTTTTTGTTGTACTCGGGCCTAAAAAAAATCTGATAAAGATATGTGGATTGTTACGAGAATTAGAGGAAACTCTCGGTGAAAAGGTAGATATTGTAACAGATGGAGCACAATTAACTGAAGATTTTATGCAAGAAGTGTTCCGCGAGAGAAGGTTGGTCTATGAATCGTGATGTTCAGAATATGGAGTCCATAATACAATACTGCAATGACATAGAAGGAGCCGTTGTGATGTTTGGTATGGATGAAGAAGATTTTCTGAATTTATCAACTAAAGGGAGAATGTGAACTCATCCTAAAAAACTAAAAACTGATGTTCACAAACCGTTGGCCACAAACAATAAGTAAATATATATGGGTCAAATCATAATTCGCCTTCAGTAAATGGTGAATCTATGGTAAAAGAGAAAGTAACAGTTTCAGTTATCAAGGCG
>JAISVN010000077.1 GCA_031271555.1 Candidatus Methanoplasma sp. | reverse complement strand
CCTCAATTAACCTCAATTAACCTCAATTAACCTCAATTAACCTCAATTAACCTCAATTAACCTCAATTAACCTCAATTAACCTCAATTAACCTCAATTAACCTCAATTAACCTCAATTGCGTTTAACTGTCCATTTTCCAACTCTATTGTTTCCTCTTCTTGAAAGTAAATTGATAGCCTTTAGCTTTGATATGGCCCTTTCTACGCTGGCCTTGGATGCACCTGTTTCTTTAACTATGTCTGAAATCTTCGCCTCGGGATTATTCTCCAAATAATTCAGGATAGCATTTTCCAAATCATCGATCGGTAGCGAGAACACATCAGGAGATGGAATATGGTATGAACCCGCTCTGAACAAGGTTACTCTGATGGCACTGCCAAGCTCTTGGAATTCAGGAGGTTTGAGGCCATACTCTTCGCAAAGTGAGATGCACCTGCGTATGCCGCTCCCCCACCCTTCCGTAAGGTTGGCAGCCCTGAAGAATCCGGCAATTACTTTATTTCGCGGATTGGAGTGTCCGGACATTGCGCTGTCGATCGTGATTCCGAACGGCATGAAGCCCGGAGAAGTAATCTCTATTCTGTTGTCGAATACCGCAACAAAGATCGGGCTGTTTTCCATGCTGTAGCTTCTGTGAACCACAGCATTGGTAACGAGTTCCCTGACGGCTTCAGGCGGCACTTCGGGAACATCCTTCCTGTAAACTCCTTTGATCTCTGCGGCAAGAAAAGTATGGCTCATTACGAATTCGACAGCATCATCCACCTGTTTGATTATGGATCCGGTGTATTCCTGCCTGTCAGCGAATTCCACTTCATGAGGTCCTATAAAGCGCGCACATTGTATTCTTGCGTGGTCATAGGGATTTTCAGTGAGAAGCATGAATGCTCTGGATGGGACGTATCCACCCTCGGTTTTTCTCAATACTTTCAGATTGACAAGGTCTGTAATTAAAATTTTTCTATTGGATTTTTCGGAAAGAAATAGGCAGAGTTCGTTTACAGACTCCATCGATAATCCTTTTTCATTTTCATCGATATGATCTAAAATATCAAAGGATTTGTTACTTCCTTCCATCATCAGATCTCTGATTATATCTGGGCCAGCAAGGCGAGTACTTGCGTCAATGCGAATATATGTGCCGTTCTCCATTCCTTCAGTTGTTACATAGTACGGTCTTTTAGCTCCCGGAGCGATGTCGACCACAACAATGCCTTTCTGGTCAATGGTGCTTATATATGAATTCGGGAAGATCTGGGGGGTACACCTGTTCGATATTTCATCGACAATAGAATCTCTAACCGCAAGTAAATCGCCTTCAAGACCAGATATCCTGCCCTCATCCGTGACGCCGAAGATTATCTTTCCGCCTTGGGAATTTGAGAAGGCCACGGCCGATTTGACATATTTTTTTGCATCCTTAGGAAGCATCTTTTTGAATTCAAGTCTATTGGACTCACCTGCGCCTATTTCATCCTCTATCATGTCGACCTATGTTTCATAATGGTTGGATTTTTTATAATATTGTTTATTCAATGAAGACCGTTGTGGTCTCAATGACAATCACCTGTCGAACTCAGGTTTGACAAGCATCAAGGACAAAGGCTCTGCCACAGCAGTTTTCAATACAGGTCGCATCAGCCTCTTGTGCGCCATTATATATCTGCCGTGCGGTTACATCTGGGTGAATTGGGGAGGACAGCAGATTCAGTCAGGCTTGGAATATCCCGCAACATCATTGCGCATAGGGTACGAGTCATTACCGGATGATATGAAAGTCGTATACAGCCAGTTGCGGTCTGCAGTCCTGTCCAGAGCAGAGGAACTTCCTGTTTTTGACCCTGATGGAAGGGTGCGTGAGCACGCATCGGATATATTCGTTTCAGTGAGACAGGATGACCCGTATCTATTTCATTTAAGTAAGATCTTGGAAGGATATGGTGATGGAGACGACTTTGTCTTTATACCGAACTATCTGTTCAAAAAGTCTCGGGAACGCAGTATTCTGAAGCGGATTGAGCGCATAGCAGGGGAGATGCTCAAAGACCTGCCGGATAGTGTATTCGAGAAGGAAGTTGAGATATACAAGAGAGTGGTAGAATCCATAACATATCCAAAGGACTATGAAGATGGTGTAAAGCGCGAGGAACATCAGACGATTGTCGGCTCAATGCTGAACGGCGAAGCCGTGTGCAGCGGAACGGCAGGTGCTTTGAACTTATTGTTCAATCGTGCCGGGATACGTTGCGGAACCATGCGGGGGACCAGCCGTGAGGGTGCCGGACATTCATGGAACGTTGTTGAACTGGGAGGAAAACGATACCATCTGGACGCTACAGGAGACACCATGGGCAATACGATGAGATTCGAAGCGTTCAACATCACCGATGAGCTGTGCAGAAGTCTTGGATATTCATGGAAATCCCGGTTTGAATGCAATGATCCGATGATGGAGTTCTACACATACAACAAATGCCGTGTGAATGCGGCAGATGTTGAGAGGTTCGTTCTGAAAAAGCTCGAAGAGGGGGCGATTGAAGTGGTGTTCAGAATAACGGACATGGAGTGTTGGAGCCGCGAGACGCATGCCGATGTCATAATATCCTCTCTATCCGAAGCGCCGTTGAAAACAGCATCTCTCAAAGTGAGCGAGGAAGGGTTCGCCAGGCTCACAGTCGTTAGGCTGCGGGCATAAACAAGCAGTCAAAGATGGTCCGCCCTCTTTATCTTGATAATGATGTGTTTGCCGTTCTCATCCATCAGCGGAATCACCGCTGTTTCAAGGGGTGCAAGACCCTTGCCTACCGGTGCGAGGTCGTTATTGCGCGCATAGGTGATCGCACCCTCAAGGTTCCCTCGATATATCTGAGACATGCACTCCCAACCCACCTTATGACACACATCAATGACGCTGTGCCTGCCTAAATATTTGCCATCGATCATTATGTCGTCACGAGAGAATATCAATACTATGCCGATGTGAAGTCCAAGTTCGTCGAGGCGTTGGTAAAGACATTCAGGCCATGATATAAACGTTGAGTGCGCACGAGATAGCAAAATGGGAATCCTTTCATCTAAGCAAAGATCTGTTTTTTCTCTTTCCATTCTTTCTCCAAAGAACCGCAGTTGCAGTGTCCCACGACTATAGCGTTTATGTATTAACAAAAACAATCCGGATTTCGTGAAGCAATGAAGGACGACATCCAGATAGAGGAAGAAGCCAACGTCAAAAACATAACGGAGATAGCCGCATCGATAGGTCTGAAGGCCGAGGATATAGATCAATACGGGAAA
Source organism: Candidatus Methanoplasma sp. (assembly GCA_031271555.1). Classification (GTDB taxonomy): domain Archaea; phylum Thermoplasmatota; class Thermoplasmata; order Methanomassiliicoccales; family Methanomethylophilaceae; genus Methanoplasma. Next base: position 2,836 of record JAISVN010000077.1, on the reverse strand, counting down.
TACATCGCAAAGGTCCCGCTCGATGTCCTCTCTAGATTCGACGGCAACAAGAACGGAAAGCTGATAATGGTCACGGCCGTGACCCCGACCCCTGCAGGAGAAGGCAAGACGGTGACGACCATAGGCCTGATACAGGGACTCAGCCGCATAGGCAAGAAAGTGGTCGGTGCGCTCAGGGAACCGTCGGTGGGTCCGACGTTCGGCGTAAAAGGAGGGGCCACCGGAGGAGGCTACTCTCAAGTGTACCCGATGTGGGATATCGATCTCCATTTCACAGGCGACATACATGCGGTGTCGTCAGCACACAACCTGCTATCTGCAATACTCGAGAACAATCTGGTCAGGGACAACCCTCTGAACATAGATCCGTCCAGAATAGTCCTGAAGAAGGCCATGGATATGAACTGCCGCGAACTTAGGAACATAATCGTAGGTCTCGGCGGCGGCAAAACGGCGGGAGGCGTGACGCACGAGAGCGGTTTCCTTATAACCTCCGCGTCCGAGATATCTGCGATACTCGCCCTTTCGACAGGATATGAAGACCTAAGGAAAAGGATCGAGAGGATGGTCGTCGCATACACATACACCGGTGAGATGGTGACCGTCAAAGAGCTGGGATGTGTCGGAGCGATGATGGTTCTGCTCAAAGATGCCCTTAAACCGAACCTCGTACAGACGCTGGAGGGCCAGCCGGTCTTCGTGCACGGGTTCCCATTCGCCAACATAGCGCACGGCAACAACAGCGTGCTTGCGACAAAATATGCAATGAAGCTTGGGGACTATGCGGTCACGGAAGCGGGATTCGCAGCGGACCTCGGAGGCGAAAAGTTCCTTGACATAGTGTGCAGACAGACCGGCATGTCTCCGGACTGCGTGGTCATCGTAGCATCCGTGAGGGCGCTGATGACCCACGGCGGCGCGAAGCTGGACGAGCCCGAGACCCTGACCAAAGAAGCTCTGATGAAAGGGGTCTCGAACCTTGACAAGCACATAGGCAACGTAAAGAGCTACGGCCTGCCTGTCGTCGTGTCCATAAATCACTTCTCGTTCGATGATCCTGAGCACATGCAGATGCTCCGCGACCATTGCAGAGAACTCGGTGCGGAATGCGTACAATCCGACGCATTCATGGACGGAGGGAAGGGAGCGGAAGAACTGGCCAGGAAGGTAGTTGAGGTCATAGAGAGGGGAGAGAAGGAGTTCAAGCTGCTTTATGAGGACAGCGCATCCCTTAAGGAAAAGATCGAGGCGATAGCGACCAAGATATACGGTGCGGACGGAGTGACATACTCGGGCCCGGCACAGAAGACATTGAGGGACCTGGAGGAGAAAGGGTTCAAAGAACTCCCGATATGTATAGCAAAGACGCAGTACTCCCTTTCCGATGTGGCCGATCTCAAAGGCGCGCCTAAAGGATGGAAGCTCAGCGTAAGGGAGGTAACAGTATCTGCGGGGGCCGGCTTCGTTGTGCCGATATGCGGTTCCATGATGCTCATGCCCGGACTCTCGAAGACCCCTGCGGCGGTCAGGATGGATCTTACCGCAGACGGAAAGATCAGAGGGCTGAAATAACCGTATCGTTGCCCATGCTGTACCAGCGGTCGGCCTCTTCCTTATCCACAGGAACGCCGTCCCCGGCATCATACATATTGCCCAGAAGTATCTGGGCGCCTCTGTGCCTGTTCATTGCGGCGGAAGTAAGCCAATCAAGAGCTTTGCTTGTATCCTTTTCGACCCCGTATCCGGTCTTGTACAGCTGCCCCAGTGTGAACTGTGCTTCAGAGTGGCCGGATTCGGCGGCTGCGGTGAACATCTTTACCGCAGCCCGGAGGTCCTTTTTGGAGCTCTCTCCGTCAAAGAATATAAGCCCTAGTTCGTACTGCGCGCGAGGGTCGCCCATGTCGGCCGGCGCAGACAAAAAGAGCACTGCTTTATCCATGTCCTTTTCGGCTCCGTAGCCCCTGCTGTACATCTTCCCCAGGAAATACATGGCCCCGAGGTCTCCGCCTTCAGAAGCGCGCTCGAACCAAAACCTAGCTGCGGACAGGTCCTTCTGCACTCCCTGCCCTCTCGAATACAGAAGGCCCAGATAGAATTCTGCGTTGGAGGACCCTTTGTTGGCCGAAGCCGAAAGTATCGAGAAAGCAGAACTGTAGTTCTTCTCAGACCTCGTCCTGACCACGAACTTCGCCCATTCCAGTGGCTCCATCTGACTTTCAAACGGAATGCCAGAGTCTTCACGCATGACACTACAATAAAAAAAGACAGTTATAATTCTTGTGCAAATAGTAACAAAAAGCAAAAGAGGACACATATAGCAGAGGATTATTGCGATGCAGTCCTTTGTGGGGATGGATTTTGACCTGTTATTGAACATAGTTCTAACGTACATGGTTTTTAAGAGATGCCGCCCTAAACCCAATGCATTCACCACTACAATGCCAGCGTGCCATAGCTAAACTGATAAATAAGGAAGCAATATGGAGGGATTATGCCTTCCGAAGGTTCAGAAAGCACAAGATGTTCAGTAGCACGTTCGTTCATGAACTGCTCATCGCCGGAATTCGATATCGGAAGGGCCGCAGAGATCCTTGAGAAGCTCGCATCGGACGGTGATGATGAGGCCCAGTATCTTTATTCGCTGTTCCTCTTAACGGGCACATCGGTCTTACAGGACAAGGTCGCGGCAAAAGAACTTCTGACAATATCCGCGGCATCCGGCAATGAGGATGCGGCACAGATGCTGAAGGAGATCGAGGCAGGCGCAGACTCCTCAGAGGTCATCGGATTGGCATCCCTCAAACTCAAAGGGGAGCAGAGGAACACCGATGCGTGC
>JAISVN010000038.1 GCA_031271555.1 Candidatus Methanoplasma sp. | reverse complement strand
AGCACCATATTGAACGAGGCATATTTCTCCAATGACCTCATCTTCAGCGATAGTTTTTCGATCTTGTTCTTGTCGACATCGCCAAGGAACTTTAGGGTCATATGCACCTCGCCTGGAACACTGACCCCGGTAACGTCTTTCAGACGATCTTTGGCCGACCTTACGGCCGGCGTTTCGGGGATCCTGATGGAAATGAATGCTCTTATCTTCTCCATGGTGTCTCCCTTGCAATGCCGGTATTAAAAAAGAGGAAAATGTTTCAGAGGTCACTTCTTCCTTTTGCGGAAAGTGACCTTGGAATCCTTCATGGTGGTAACCTGATCTCCCATCCTCTTCATGAGGTCGTTGTTGGCCTTTACAAGGTCCCATTCGACCTCTTTCAGGTTGATCGTCGTGCCGCGGATGAAGAGCTTCGCAGATATGCTGTATTTCTTCCTCTCCCCTTCCTCGTTGTACCTAGACACGTGTATCGTCAGTGATTCCGGTTTGTAGATCTTCGAGATCTTCTTCATCTCCGATTCTATGTCCGCGTACATGGCATCGTAGTAGATCTTGTCCTCGTCATCGAGTCCGCTTATCTGCACGAACAGCGAATCCCTCTCCCTGCTTGCAGAGATGAGTTCAACGATATCGTACTCGGTCAGTATGCCCACCAGCTCTTTGCCGTCCACCACTGGCAGGGTAGAGAATCTCCGTTCTTCCATTATCGCAGCGGCGGTTCCGAGGGTGTCTTCCCATTCTATCGTCCTGACCGCTCTCGCGGATACGCTCTCGACGGTTATCTGGGCCTTGGTGCTCTTCTGGAAGTCCCCGAAGCTCTTCGTATCCGTTTTCCAGTGGTTGTCAATGATCTCGTTCATTCCGACTATTCCGACCGGGACGCCGCCGCTGTCGACCACAGGCACGGTCCTTATGTCCAATTTCCTCATGATCTCCAGCGCATCGTCCAGCATTCCGTCCTCTTTGACGGATTCCACGGGCGTGGTCATTATCTCCCAGACCTTTATGTCCTTCAGGATCTTCATTCCCGCAGCGACCTTCGTAAGGCCTCTTCTGGACACTGTCCCGATGACCTTTTTCCCGTTCAGTACCGCAAGCTGCCTGCAGTTGTTCGCAATGATGTGCTCTGCCACCTTGGATACTTCCGTATCAAGGGAGACAGTAGGGAGGTTGTGCGCAAGATTCTTCACCTTCATATCGGGTGTGGCGCTTCTCTTCTTTAGTATCGAGCCGTAGCTGATGGTCCCTGCGTAATTGCCGTCCTCTATTATCGGTATGTCCTGGAATCCGGACTCCCTCATTTTGGAGAGGGCTTCCGAGATCCTGTCCTCAGGTCCGACAGTGGGGAACTCGGTTTTCATTATGTCCTGAACGGTTATCCCATCAAGCTGGGATCTCAAAATCGACAATTTCTTCAGGTCTTCTAAGTCTTCAACTCCTATCGTTTCACCCAATAAAATACATCGCAGTACTGCGGATATAAAGATTGTTTAGAATATTGGGAAGATACAGCCCGGAACATCGGATGCCAGTTGTTGGATGTATCTTGGCATATACTTCCGGCCGGACGATGGCCAAAATCTGAAAAGGATTAAATAGAGACCCTTCAAAGGTCTCTGAATGGTTTCCCTGAAAGCAGGTTTTTCAATATTTCTGGTACAGAATCTATCTGTATCCTCTTCTGTTCGCTCGTGTCGCGGTTCCTTATGGTGACCGTGCCTTTGTCCGGTCCGCTGAGCGATTCGTAGTCCACGGTTATGCACCATGGAGTGCCTATCTCATCCATCCTGGCGTATCTCTTGCCAATCGTTCCGGATCCGTCGTAATACGCTTCCAGGCAGGGCGAGTGCACTTTCCTGTAGATGTCCATGGCCAACTCGTCAAGCCCGTCCTTCTCCATAAGAGGGAATATGCCGACCTTTATGGGGGCGACCTCAGGCATGAGCCTGAGCGTTGTGTAATCCTCCTTCTCATCGCGGCTGAACGAGTGCTCGAGAACCGAATAGAATATCCTGTCCAATCCGTGCGAAGGCTCTATCACATGAGGCACGACCCTCTCTCCGGAGACCTTCTCGCGCACTCTTACGACCTCGAAGAACTCTCCGTCGAGAACGATGTCTTCTCCGTCCAGATTCAATTCGAGCTTCCCGTCCTTGACATCCGAGGACTGTTTCGTCTCCATGATCTCGGCTATCGCCTTTGCTTTGTCCTTGAACCTTGGGCCGAGGGCTTTATGCTTCGCTTTGATCTTCTCGACATCCATCTCTCTGGGCTCATCGAACTTCTTGAAGTGGGTGAGTTCGGTGCCTGAGAACTCGGCATGCCTCGAAAGGTCCCAAGCGCCTCTGTCCGCTATGCCGGTTATCTCTATCCAGCCGTATGACAGTAAGACCTCCGCATCCCAGCAGTCCTTTGCGTAGTGGGCCATCTCGTTGCACAGGTGCTGCCTGAACCTCAGCCTCTCGGGGTCTATTCCGAGCCTTGTGAGGAACTGCTGCGTGGTATACACGAAATAAGCAAGGACCTTGTTCGCGATTATCCTCTTCTCCACCGCTTCTCCGACCGTCATCATGACGGTCTCGTTGCCCGTGTTGGGCACCAGCGATATGAGTTCGTTCTCGATCTCCGGGAATCTGATCCAGCCCTTGTCCTCAGGGTCGACGAAGAGCTCAACCTCCATCATGTTGAACTCCCTCATCCTTATCATGCCTTGCCGGGGTGCTATCTCGTTCCTGTATCCTCTTCCGGTCTGTATCACTCCGAGCGGGAGTTTCTCTCTGTTGTATCTGTAAAGGTTCAGGTAGTTCACGAATATGCCCTGGGCAGTCTCCGGCCTGAGATATCCCACCCTTGACGATCCGGGACCTATGTTCGTCTTGAACATGAGGTTGAATTCCTCTACCGGGCCGAGTTTTCCGCCGCATTCGGGGCATTTTATGTCAAATTTCACGAAAGCGTCATCCAATTCCTTCGGAGAAAGAACATCAGGGTTCTCGAAGAACTCTTTTACAAGGTGGTCGGCTCTGAATGCCGATCCGCATTTCGTGCAGTATGTTATCAGGTCCGAGAACTCATCGACGTGTCCGGACGCCTTGAAGACCTCTCTCGGGTTGACGGTCTCGGAATCGATCTCTATGAAACCTTCCCTTCCTTTGTAGATGTCCCTCCAGACCTCAAGGATGTTGTTCCTCATGCTTGAGCCCAGAGGCCCGTAGTCAAACATGCCCGCAACTCCGCCGTACAGTTCGAAGGAGGGCCATATGAACCCTCTGCGCTTGCAGAGGGACATCAGATCGTTGCTGTTGATCTCTTTACTCATTGCAATTACCCGTCAGAGCGCAAAGCACGTCCACGTCGTAGATCATGCCGACTATCTCATCCTTTGTGCCGTGCACAGGCAGCTGCCCGAAGTCGTTCTGCGTCATTATGCGGGCAATGTCATTGAGCGGTGTCTTCTTGAACACGGTCTGAGGGTCCCTGACCATGTAGGCGCTGACCGTTGTATCGTCGGATATGTGCTTGCCGGTCGCAGCATAGAACAGAGGAAGGACGTTCCTGTATCCAGCCAGCTGAGAATCCTCTATTCCCAGGCGCATCAGGGCCTCCGCATCGCTGGTCTGATCGCTGAAAAGGTCACGGTCGGTCAGTATCCCGACGAGCTTTCCTTTAGTGTCGAGGACCGGGACCGCGGGCACATCGCTTATCCTCATGGCCGCGACCGTGTATGCCAGGGGTTCGCCCTCGTATGCTGTGACGCAGGTCGTCCTTATGACATCCTCCGCCGTCATGGACGTCTTCATCTCCCTGATCTCTTTCAGGAGGTCCGTCGGGGTGATGATGCCCACGAGTCTGCCGTCCTCTATGACGGGGAGCCTGTGTATCCTTTTGTCGGCGAATATCTTCGCCGCTTTGACTATGCTGTCTTCCGGGGTTATCGTGATGCAGTCTTTCTTCATTATGAGAGAGAGCTGATCTTCATCGAACTTCCTGAATATGTCCCTTCTGGACACAATTCCAACCAATTTCCCGTCAGAAGCGCGTACGACCGGCAGACCGGTCAACTTATTCCTGACCATAATGTTGATCGCATCGCTGCGGCTGCCCGGAACTTCCACTACTATGGGCGCCGCAGTCATAATATCAGATACTTTTTTCATCCTGAACATACCTCTGAAGACACTGCCGCAAGAAAGC
>JAISVN010000054.1 GCA_031271555.1 Candidatus Methanoplasma sp. | reverse complement strand
ATATTCGAAAAACTGGCAAACGTCATACTGAAACGTTCCAAACTGATAGTTGCCATGTGGATAGTGATCCTGATCTGCGCAGTGCCTCTCGCCCTCAAGGCCGGAGATGTGCTTGACTACGATACCACGAACATGGCGGGGCCCGATGCCGAGTCCATAGAAGGCGCGGAGCTGATGGCTGAGTATTTTGACCAGCCCGATGTCCAGATGGAATCTGCCGTTCTTCTCGTGGCAGGTTTCGATGATCAGATCGGTAAAGAACAGACATTAAGCTTGTCCATGCTCATTCCAACGAAGATCCCAACGTACGTTGATGACGATGGCAATCCGAAGATATCTCAATTCATGCCTTATGGGCTCTTCACATCTCCAGATAACGAGAACACAGGGGTCATGATATTCGCAGTGATATACAGCGAGAGTATGATCGAAGGCAATCTGGTCATCGATGATACGCCTGAGTTCAGGAGCTTCATCAGCGGGGTAATCTCAGACAACAACATCTCTGAGGTAGAGACGTATGTGTCCGGGTCCCCCGCGATATCCTACGATACGGAAGCGACGGCAATGGAGGATGTCTCGAAGATAGACATCTTCTCGATACTGATGATCCTGGTGCTTGTCGGATTGTTCTTCAGGTCCTTCGTGACATCTGCCATGCCGCCTATGACAATAGGGGTGGCCTTCGGAGTCGTCCTTTGCCTGATGTTCCTGCTGGGCTCGGTGATGAACATATTCTACATCACAGAGATGCTGCTCCTTGTATCGATGTTGGGTGCTGGATGCGATTACTGCATATTCATACTGGCAAGATACAGGGAAGAGCGCGTACACGGTGCGGATCACAACTCCGCGGTCAAAAGCGCTGTGACATGGGCGGGCGAGTCGATAACGACATCTGGGCTTGCAGTCATGATAGGATTCGGCGCCATGTCCATCTGCTCTTTCTCGATGATAAGCACGATGGGAATAATGCTGGCGATCGGCATAGTCGTTGCACTCCTTGCCGCACTCTTCCTGATAACATCGCTCATTGCGATATTCGGTGAAAGGCTGTTCTGGCCGACAAAGATGGACTCTCTGAAAGAAGGAGGCAAGGCCGATAAGGGATGGTACGGCAAGGTCTCGCGTTTCGGGAACAGATATTTCATGAAATCCGCACACGCCTCGATAAAATACGCGAAAGTGATAATCGCCGCCGCTGTGCTGTTCACGATACCCATGGGATACATCATGGCGACCTCCGAGTCCTCTTATGACATGATAGGCTCGATGTCCACCGGTGAGGCCATAGAAGGATTGCACGAGATCGAGGAGTATTCGAACGGCGGAATGCTGATGCCGGATTACGTCGTCTTGGAACTGAATGAACCGATAGGCAGTATCACGATGATCGGCGAGTCCGGCATGCTGCGGTGGAATGAGAGTCGGACAGATTACATGAATGCACTCTCAACGCTGTCATCATCACTGTCCGGTAATGATAACGTCGGAGAGGTCGTGGGAGTGTATGAATGGTCTAAAATGATCCAGGGCACCACCGGAACCGGTTCCACAGACCACGAGCGCACGATATCGACATACACCCAAGCTTCGATGAAACTGCCCGATACTCTTGGAAAGCAGGTCGCAGCATCATTGGAGACTATAGTCACCGGGTACGAGACAATGACCGGCATAGGCGCCATTTCCAATGACCCCAACCTTATTGCGGTCATGGATTACACAGTCAACTATGTGATGGCGACATCAGTTGGAGGAGAGGAAACAGAATCAGGCATCTCTCTGACGTATGTCAAGTATACCGTCGTGACCAAAGATGAGGCCATGTCCGATGTCTCCATGAAGACCATAAACTTCATCGATGAGACCGTATCGGTCTTCGCTGACGAAAACCAGGACATGATCAAGAACACATGGCTTACCGGAAGCGCCGTTGTTATGTACGAAGTGTCGGAACAAGTAAGCAGCGAGTTCCTGAAGGTCGAACTGCTCGCGATAGCGCTGATCTTCATACTTCTGTTCTTTGTGATGAAGTCGTATGTCACGCCTCTGCGTTCGATACTGACCATATTGATGAGTGTTGTCTGGACCGTGGCGATAACGCATCTGCTCTTTGAGGATCTCATGGGTGCCGGCGTAATATGGATGATACCGATAATACTCATCGTGGTCTGTCTGGGTCTCGGCATGGATTATGACATACTCCTGACCACCCGCATCAAAGAGAACCGTATGCACAAAGGCATGAGCAACGACGATGCCATAACGCACGCCGTCACACATTCCGGATCCGTCATAACGATATGCGGTCTGATAATGGGTGGCGCATTCGGTACCCTGATGCTATCAAGCACAACAATGCTTCAGGAATTCGGGTTCGCATTGTGCTTTGCGATAGTGGTCGATGCGCTTCTGGTGCGCACATACATAGTGCCGGCGGCAATGCACCTTCTCGGCGACTGGAACTGGAAAGGTCCGAAGTTCATGCACAAGAACGGAACAAAACCGTCCGAGTGATCGGGCTTTTAAACATCTTAAATCGATTTTCTCAATTCATCCATAACTTCGAACGGTTCCGAAGTCTTCATCAGAAGACTTCTGACGCAGACCCCTTTGCACCCGGCATCGAACATTAAATGTGCATTCCCCACATCTATTCCGCCGATCGCGAATACCGGCACATTCACGCTGTCGCAGACATGCTAGAGCGCCTTCAGACCTTTGCCCTCTGCACCGGGTTTGCATGTAGTTTTGAAGACATTCCCATATATCAGATGGGTGGCACCGAGGCTTTCAGCCTCCGCAGCCTCTTCCGCCGAATGCACAGACACCCATATCTCTTCAAACCCATCAAGACTCTCCCTGTTCTCTTTCAGAGAGTCCAAAGAGATTTGGACTCTCTTGTTATTTATGGATATTGCAGTCTTTATGAAGGTATTAACGCAGAATCTGACATCATGTGAATCGCAGATGCGCAGGCATTCGATGGCAAGATATCTGTATTCGGCCTCGGAGAGATCCTTTTCCCTCAGTATTATCATGTCCGGCGACGAGGCTGCAACAGATTCCATCTGCTCCAGAAAGTCGGAAGCGACGCTGATCTTTCTGTCCGTAACTGCTATGATCATACTCTCACGTAGTCATTGAATACAGGCTGTAAACCTTTTTCCATCAGGGCCTTCCTTATTTCCTCCACATCCCGCGGGTCGGATATGTCGAATTGTTCGTCCCCTTTCTTTTCTTCCGCATGCCCTCCGATGCCGACCCTGACCCCAGCCGATATCTTCGTTGCGCTTAACCCTACGATATTATCCCTGAACTTAGAACTCTCCCTGGAGGATATGGTCTGCCCCGAGAACGGCATGAAGATGCGGTATGCCAGCGCCACCTGCAGCAGCTGTCTTTCGGATACGGCCTCTGCAGAATACCCTCCGTTTATGAACGGCCTGAGCCTCGGAAGGGAGAACGATATCTCCGCATGCGGATACTTTCTTTGAACGAGATATGCATGTATGCCGCATGCCAGGGAATCCTTCCTGAAGTCGCCCAGTCCCAGAAGGGCACCGAACGCGACGCCTCTCATCCCTCCTTTAAGGGCTCTTTCCTGAGCGTTGAAACGATATGAGAATATCCTTTTCGGGCCGAATGGATGAAGTTCCGCATATCTATCGGGGTCGTACGTCTCCTGAAACACTGTGACGTAATCCGCCCCGCATTCATGCAGATATCCGTATTCCTCTGTGTTCAGGGGATACACTTCGACCCCGACGTTGTTGAAATGGTCCGCCGCCATCTTTACGCATTCGCCTATGAACTCCACATCGGAGGCCTTTCTCGACTCTCCTGTGAGGATGAGTATCTCGTTCAAACCGGATTCCGCTATCTTTGACATTTCGGATTCGATCCCGTCAAAGGACAGTTTTGCTCTGTGTATCTTGTTGTCCCTGCTGAATCCGCAGTAGAGGCAGCCGTTCTCACAGTAGTTGGATGTGTATAAGGGCGTGAATATGCTGACCGAGTTGCCGAAGTATTTCCGAGTCTCTTCTCTGGTTCTTTGCGCCATATCTTCGAGAAACGCTTCTGCGGCAACGGATAGCAGAGCAGCGAAGTCTTCAGGGCCGAGACGCTCTTTGTTCAGGGCATATCTGACATCGGCCTCCGTGAATGTGCGAGAACCGAGTTCGGAGACTTTTGATAAAGTGTTCTTCATGATATCGGAATCGATCGATTCCATATGGCTGTGATAATCGTCCGCATCCGTGAATTCTCTGATCATCTGACATCCTCTAGGAATCCCGTCAAAGGACTGGAGGCCTCCCCTCCGTTCTGAAGAACCCTGCCGGGCTTTGAAAGGAATGCCATGCGCCCGGCCTCAATGGACAGCTTGAACGCTTTCGCCATCATTGGTATGTTTCCCGCGGTGGCGATCGCAGTGTTCGCCATGACTGCCGCACACCCCATCTCCATGGCCTCGCATGCCTGCGACGGCCTTCCTATGCCGGCATCGACTATGATCGGAAGATCGAGCTCGTCCACCATTATCTTTATGAAATCCTTCGTAAGCAATCCCTTGTTGCTGCCTATCGGCGCACCCAGCGGCATTATCGCCGAAGCTCCGGCATCTGCCATCGATCTTGCCGCAGAGAGGTCGGGCATCATATACGGCATGACGATGAAGCCCTCGTCCGCAAGTATTTTTGTAGCCTTTATGGTCTCGCAGTTGTCCGGAAGGAGGTATCTCGAATCCTTTATGATCTCGATCTTGATCATATCTCCGCATCCCAGTTCTCTGGCGAGCATGGCTATTCGTACGGCCTCATCGGAATTCCTGGCTCCGGATGTGTTCGGAAGCAGCGTCAGTCCTTTGGGTATGTAGTCGAGGATGTTCTCCTCTCCCCCGGCATTCGCCCTTCTCACGGCAAGCGTGGCTATCTCCACCCCGCCGTTCTCCATGACGGCTTTCGTCATTTCAAGGGAGAACTTCCCTGAACCGAGTATGAATCTGGAATTGAATCTTCTGTTCCCTATAATGAGTTCGTCATCCATTGTTCACACATCTCCGTTTATCAGCAGGGATATCACCGCATTGGCCATATGCCCTGCGCAGATGTTCACTCTCGGCGCCATAAGGCCCCCTTCGGTATCTTCCATATCTATTCCGTCACCGCAAATGTAGAGGTCGGCGAATAATCTTTCTGTCCGTATCTCGTTGGACCTTCCGTATCCTGCCATCCCGGAGCCGGATACTACCTTTATTCCCGGACATCTTTCAAGTATCGTGTTTATGAGCATCGCTTTTTCGGAAGGGACATCAAAAGCTTCGCAGACTATGTCGCATCCATCGAATATCGCAGGTATATTGGAGGGGTCGAGCCTGACATAATGCTTATCTATCGTAAGATATGGATTGATCTTCAGGAGAAGCTCTTCCGCCGCATCGGTTTTCGGAGACCCTATCTGGCTGAGATAGTAGTTCTGCCTGTTGACATTGCTCAGGTCGACAGTATCGAAATCCGCTACGGTAAGATTTGCGACACCTGTCCTGACAAGCATCGCGGCTATGTTCGACCCGAGGCCGCCCAGCCCTGCAATGCCGACTCTTGCCGTTTTTATCTTCTCATGGATGCCGGTAGTCAGTCTGGCGCGGAGAGCTTCTTCCAGTTCTTTTTTCTCAGGGAAGGGCATCATCCACCACCCACAAACCCGACGATCTCGACAGAATCATCATCTTTCAGAGCGGTATCGGCATATCTTGCTCTGGAGACTATTTTTCCATTGAGTTCGACCGCCACGCGGTCCTCTCTGAATCCCATGCTCGAGACGAGCCCCTTTACGGTCATTGGCAAGACCGGGCCGTGATCCTTTCCGTTGACCTTCATGATATTACCGTAAAGATTCTCAGATATTAGGTCTTACTTTCAGTATCATGTCCCTGAGTTCATGAGCGGCGGATCTGATATCTTTCTGTGAAACGACCGCAGAGACGACGGCAACGCCGTCCGCCCCGGCTCTTATGACATCCTGTATGTTGCCTCTGTTAATCCCGCCGATGGCCATGACAGGTATATCCACAGCCTGTCTGACAGTGAAGACGGCATCAAGACCCAGACCTTGTATGGCATCTTGTTTGGTGGATGTATTGAAAACAGAGCCTATGCTGACGTAATCCGCTCCATCTGATTCCGCTTTCATGGCCTCCTCCGCATCATGGACCGTCACGCCGATGAGCTTATCATCTCCGATGAGGGCTCTCGCATCCTCGACTGAGATGTCGGACTGACCGAGGTGTACGCCGTCGGCATCAGAGAGCAGAGCGACATCCACCCTGTCGTTCACAATGAAGAACTTGCCGTATTCGTCTGAGATCCCCTTTATGAGCCTGGCCTGCTCTGTGATCTCTTTACCACCGAACCCCTTCATCCTTAACTGGACTATGTCTGCGCCGCCCGAATAAGCAAGCTTCGCTGTTTCAGCCTCAGACAGGCCGTTTGACAAAGCGCGGTCTGTTATCACGCAAAGCTCGAACATAATGAGCAATCAGAATCGGTCTATTAAAACTGTTCAAGCTACAGAGCTCAATCCTTGCCCAGAAGGAAATCTATGATATTCACATGTTCGATCCCGCTGTAGCCTCCGATGATGAACCTGTCCAAAGATAATATGGTCTTGGGATAGTTATCTTTGAAAGACAACAGGGAGCTCACTTCACGCTCCTCCACATCCGGTGAAGCCATGCTCTGAGTTACCTGATAATATCTTGTTTCAGATGCCCTTTTTGCAACGAAATCTATCTCTTTGTCCCCGTTTACCCCGACATAGACCTTGAACCCTCTCCTGAGGAGTTCTAAATAAACAATGTTCTCAAGAAGGTGTCCTATGTCCGTTCCGGCAGCCCCCAGCACCGCATTTCTCATGCCTGTATCCGTGCAGTAGTACTTGCAGACGTTCATCAGTATCTTCTTTCCCTTCAGATCATATCTTTCAGCACGATAGACTATGAATGTTTCTTCAAGCATTCGGAGGTAGCTGTCTACGGTATTGCTGTCCTTATACCCCAACTGTCTGGATATGGAGAAGGGAGAAACGGGACTTCCGCATGTGGAGAATAGGTATTTCACCAATCTCTCCAGAAGAGGGCCGTTCCTTACCGAGTCTTTCTTTCTGGTAATTATATCCTTCATGATGACCGTGTTGTAAACGCCTTCCAGATAATCCGTTATGCTCTCTTGGCTGTCCTCTTTGCTTATCATCGGAAAGGACCCTCTTGACAGGTACAGCATAAGTTCCGATTCTCCGACATCATCTCTACTATATCCGTTCAGCTCTATGAATTCGGAGAAAGACAGAGGGAGCATCTTCACTTCAACGCATCTTCCTGAAAGAAGTGTTGCCAGCTCCGATGACAGCATGTACGCGTTCGAACCTGTTATGTAGATATCTGTATCGAATTCGGACATTGCCGACCGTATCACCGACTCCCATCCGTTTATTTTCTGGATCTCGTCTATCATGAGGTAGGTCCTTCTTCCCGTAAGGTTGGATTCAAGAAATTCATGTAACGAGTCGGCTGACAGAAGATCTCTGTTATTGTATAATTCAAGGTCGATATGGAAGATATCGTTTTCATTTATGCCTGCAGACTTAAGGTAATCTGCGAATTGAAGCATAAGTGTGGACTTTCCGCATCTCCTGATCCCGGTGATGATCTTGATAAATTTTGTATTATCTTTTAATCGGATCAACGTATCGAGGTATTGCTTTCTTAATATCATATTATAATTTTGTATTGTAATAAAACTATTTAAAATAATTCAATTTATTTGTAATACAATAAAATTATTTTTAAATTCAATATAAATTTGTATTATACTACAAATATAGTCATTAACCAAAATATCTAGACTAATTATCTTCAATCCGACACGGCCAGCATATTTATGATTAATCCAAATATTTTGGTCATCTACTATAATCCGATCATCCTGTATCCCGGACGGAGAGTACGTTCCAGACATCCTCCCGCAGACCCGTCGCCTGCTGTTCCGTGTAAAGATGAGGCCCTGTCTCTGCAAATCCTTTTGTAAAACAGTATGATTGCGATAAATCCGAGTACGGGAGATGACACAGCAGTGTCCTGAACATCGTTCCC
>JAISVN010000093.1 GCA_031271555.1 Candidatus Methanoplasma sp. | reverse complement strand
GGACTGTTTCGCTACGGCCCCGAACCTGAGTGCAGCTTTGCCGTCCTGCGCTGTGGCCATGACGCTTATGCTTACCTCATCGCCGTATCTCGCACCTTTGGGGCATATGACCTCCAGTTTCAGCTCCTTCGGCTTGCTGTTGGGGACATCCACTTCAACTTCGCTCTTTGAACGGAAGTTCCCCCACAGTTCGCTTCCTGTCGCATCGTACAGCGTAACGTTCCATTCCGGGGCATTGTCCTGATCGGGCCCGGTGGAAACATCGAATTTAATGACCGCTGAAGAAGAGTTCGAAACCAGCTTGAAGTCCCAAACGATGGCTGCCCCCGCGTGGACATCCTTGGTCCCTTCTTCCCCTATCATGCGGGTGCCTCCTAATCCAATATCTGACATCAACACACCTCGCAAAATTCAAAAATGATTCGGAAGATAGGTCATTATCCACATTATTGCAAAGCCTACCGCTCCCAGGACGACCATTCCCAGCGCCGCGATGTAGCAGGTCTTCTTGTACTCCTCTCTTGTGGGGGTATGAGCCATCTTGAATATCCTGCCATACTTGCCCCTCCCGAGATTCCTCGCTTTGGACTCAAAGCTGCCCTGAATCCCCTCTGCCCTTGCCTCTGCTTTCATTTTCCTACTTCCTTGAACATACCCACATCCCGACCGGGACTTGGTTGCCTGTTCTTTCGTTACCACTGAAAGATAACAATTGAATAACAACCCATAGAAAGACTCTTATTTTAAAGCTTTTGGTGTTGCGCCGATTGCTGACTTCCGTTGTGCGGTTCGGAGAGAACAGATTGACCGTATCAATCAAGGGCCGTGTTCCGCCTCTTGCAGAAGCTTTCTTTGACGATTTTTATGATGTACGCTGCGAGTATTATCATCACAATGTTCCGGGCGAGTATTATCAGCATTCCTGCGTCGGTTATGCCCTCTCCCCCTCCGGAAACGCCTACGTTTAATGCGAAGTTCAACTGCGTAAGGGCTATGGCCGCGACCGACATCCAAAAGATGCGGTTCTTGTGCACATAGTCTATCGACGTCATAAGAGCGAATATTATGAAAGGTATGAGCCAAATGATATACTGAGAGGAGAACACCTTCCCGAAGATCATGAACGCTGACACCGACAGGATCGCCACGGCGCCCAGCAGTATCATCCTGTTGTTCTCATTGTCCTGCTTTTCCCTCCTTATTCTGGAGATGATATACGCATACAGTACGTAGAAAACAGCCAGCGCCGCAACGATCAGAGGCGTCAGGAACGGTGCGACCGCATCCGGCCATTGCCCAATGAGGTTGTCGGAACCGAAACCGAAACCTATGTGCACATCCGTTATCCCGAGCATCGATGCCACGGATATGAATGATGCTGCCACAGACTCTATCTGCATGGGGCGGTCCATGTGGTAACTTATGAAATACGACAACGCATCCGACCCGGCGAGCAGCAACGGCAAGGCTGTGAGTATCGCTACCACAAAGAATACTCCCGTCCCCTTGAGTGTGTTGGGCCAATCCCGATTCATTAAGAATGGTATAAGATAAACGGGGAACAGGACCGCCGGATACAGTTTCGTCATGGTGGCGAGCGAAAGCAGAGCAAATGCCCAAATGTACCTTTTTGTAACGAAGCAGTAGAGAGAAAGCAATGTCAGTATGGCCGGGAAGATGTCATATCTGTCGAGAACGAACTCGATCATGAGGAGCATCAATATTGTGTATACGAGCATTACCTTCCTCTGACTTTGGTTATACCGCTTTGCCAGCTTTCCGATTATCAGGAGGCCGACAAAAAAGAATACGGCCGCTTCCGCAACGAACACGACCATGTAGCCGAATGGATCTGCGGAGAACAGGCGGGGTATGGCCATGAACACCATTGCAAAGGGCGGATACTCCACATTGGGGATCACACCGCGCATGAGTTCGTCGGCATAAGGAAAATAGACCTTCGCCGCCTCCGACTCGATGCCTGCCTGGTTCACCACTAGGATATAGGCTATCGAGGCGGCCGCGAAGATGGACCCCAGGATCAGCTGATATCTTCTGATCCCGTTGTCAAACACGCCCATATCTGGTAATAACTGCTGCATGATTAATTATACTATCCTCCAATGGGCCAAAACATCCGTTGATGTGTGCCCAACGCTTATATACACCTTATATGTTGGTTCCCTCAATTCTTGCACAGGTGATATAAAATGGAAGAGATTTTGTGCAACGTAGAGTTGGTGAAGGATAACAACGACTTCGTGGCTAGGATACAAAGCGATCTCGGCGGAATGAGAGAATACAAATCATCGAGTTTCGAAGAGGTACTGGAACAGCTTATGATCGATCTGCAGGAAGAATTCGAATCGATTTGATCGGAGTGATACAATGGCAGACCGTGTCAAACAAGTAATGGATACTTTAGACAATCTTGCCGAGGATACCTCGGTACCAAGAAACATCAGGAAAGGCGCAACAGACGCTAAAGCGAGACTAATGGATACAAAGGACGCAATGGATGTGCGTGCGACAAGCGCGATCATAATACTGGATGATCTCGCTAACGACCCGAACATACCGCTCCACGGAAGGACCCTCATCTGGAACGTAATAAGCCAGTTAGAGGTTCTCAGCGCCCAGTCGGGATGAAACGATTTATTGGACATACTTAAAACTGTCCAAATAGGATTTTATCTTATCTTTTAACCTTCCAAGCTTTGGAATCTCACATGGGTTTTAGATTCTTGTTGAGCCGGTCGACTATTTTTTCGAAATTGCGCTGACGGGCTTCTTCGGTCTTGAGGGAGAAATACCTTATCATGTATGTGCGCTGGGCCGCCTGCGACATATTGCAGAAATTCTCGTACGCTGGAGATATCCCGGCCAGCTTTGCTGAGAACGCCTCTTTCTGCTCATCGGTCACCGCATAGCCTTGAGATGAATCCCACATCCCGTTCTTCTTGGCTGCTTCCACGGCCCTCTCGCCCATGTCCGTCATTATCCCCCTTTCCCGCAGCACCTCGACGGTTCTTTTGTTCTTTTCCGACCAAATGCTCTTTGTACGGCGTTTTGCAAAATATTTGTTGTACCTCGTTTCGTCGATGCTTCTCACTTGCCCATCGATCCACCCGAAACAGAGCGCTTCTTCAAGAGCGTCGTTCGCAGACATAGTGGTAACTGCGTTCTTTTTACCGAAAACGAGCCATACGCCGCTGCTTGTCTCGGCGTTCTCTGTCAGCCATGTGCGGAAGTCACCGCGTGTCGAGAACAGCAGTTCGGGAGTGTCGGCCTTCATGGGTCCGGCCGACCCCCTCTGGTGCGTATGCTTTTCATTGATCCGCTTTCCAGATTCACTGCCACTCTATGGTCGCAGGAGGCTTGTTCGTTATATCGTACACAACGCGGTTGATCTGACCCGGCATGGTGTCGGTTATCCTTGCGGATATGGTCGCCAGAACATCCATCGGTATGTTTGCGCAGGTCGCTGTCATGCCGTCCTTGGAGTGTATGGCCCTTACCACGATCGTCCTTCCGTATTCCCTCTTGTCATTGTGTATGCCTACCGACCTTATCGGCAACAGGACCGCAAAATACTGCCATGGGAGCTGCATCTTGTTCTCGGCGGCGGCCTTCTTTACTTCATCCTCGACTATGAAACACGCCTCTCTGACCATCGCGATGTTCTCCGGCGTTACCTCGTCGAGACATCTGACGGAAAGTGCCGG
>JAISVN010000037.1 GCA_031271555.1 Candidatus Methanoplasma sp. | reverse complement strand
CATATTTAGCGGTGTCTTTGGGGGAAAGTCCTATCTTCGGTTTGACTATGGTCCCGACGAGCGGCTTCTCCGGACGGTCAAGGATCTTCCTGAGTCCGTCGGCGCCGAACCTCGGCCCTTTGTATTTCTTCATTATGCCGGGGGAGAACTCCACATCCTCGAGCCTTACCCCGTGCAGTGATTCCAGGCCGAAAAGGTTGCCTGCTATGACGCTGAGTATCTGCGGTATGCCGCCGACCTCTATGCTGAAATCCTCCTCCGGGAACGCAAGGGTCACCATGTCCCCTTCGATGCCGATTATCTTCGCGCCGTAACTTCTGAAGATATCCTCATCGAGCGTCGATATCCCCGTCCATGTTCCGGTCGACTGTTCCGCCGCAAGTGCTTCCGCCGCTTTCTCGATCGGAATGTCCGTCTTCACGCGGTATCTGCATATGACGTGCGCATCGCGGTCTATGTCTTCTCCAATATGCATGTATGAATAGGCTTTCATGAGTCGTCCCTCATCCTGAAAATGTCCTCTCCGAGCTGTCTCACCATAACGTCGTACACTGACCCGGGAGACAGTATCCCGAGCTCGGTTATCAGTGCGTCTATGTACTTGGCCGGCGTCGAATCGAACACCGGGTTGAATATCTTCACGCCTTTCGGCAGCCTCGCCGGATCCACAACTTCGTCGTGGCCCCTCTCCTCGATGGTGACCATGTCGCCGAACATCGTCATGGGGGAGAACTTGTAGGTCTCGGTGCATGCGTTGAACTGCACCCTCGCCTCATCGGCCGCAAGTGCCAGCTGCGATGTTCCGATCTTGTTTATCAGGGCTCCGTTGGATGTCACGGTGTCGGCTCCAACGAACACCTTATCCGTCCTTTTCATTACTGAACGCACGGCACTGTCTATTATCAGCGTCACATCGATACCTGCCTCCGACAGTTCCTTCACTGTGAGCAGACCCTGCCCCCACGGCCTGGATTCCGTGGCGTAGACCTTTATGTCCTTGCCTTGGAAATGCGCTTCTTTTATCACTCCGACCGCAG
The DNA here is from genome assembly GCA_031271555.1 of Candidatus Methanoplasma sp. Taxonomy (GTDB): domain Archaea; phylum Thermoplasmatota; class Thermoplasmata; order Methanomassiliicoccales; family Methanomethylophilaceae; genus Methanoplasma. The sequence continues at coordinate 1,769 of JAISVN010000037.1, read as the reverse complement.
CGCTGCTGTTGCAGTGGGTCATGATCGTATCCCCGCTCTGCACCCTCTTCGCACCGATCTTGGCGATCTGGTCGACGGCGCTCGATGACATCTCAACGAACACGGCCGAGTTGCGTACCACCGATTCCGTGGCCTCTTCGAGGGAGGATGCGCTTCCCACATCCTTCGTTGAGGCCCGAACCCCGTTCCATAGGGAGACGGCGGTCGGCCTGGAATCCAGAAGTATCTTCGCTGCCGTGTCTATGTCCTTCCTGAACTCGGTCAAAGACCCGCCTCTGTAGTTCCCGGCGAACGTGCCCATCGCAGACGCTCCGGCGCGGGCTATCCTTCCTGCTCCACGTATCTTCATGTCTTTGATGTCTGATGCTGTACCTTTGACTGTTTTGAACACGAATCAAAGAGTGTTCTAATGGGATTAATAGGTATGGCTATCCCGAGTTCTGGTACTCTGAAGGTGAAGAGTTGTTATCGTAAAGAGGTAAATGGCATTGTTCACACGATAGTGGCTTTCATGATGTCAGGATCGCGTTCCGTAGACAAGTTTTCCGTCGGTTAAAACCTCCTTCAGGACCTCCGGCCTTAAGACGTGTTCACCGACCACATCCACTCCCTTATTTAGAGCTGACTCGAGTTCGCATATCAGATTGCACATTTGGAGAGGGTCTTTCGTCTGACCGAACGACACGCAGAAATCGTAATCGCTGTCGCTGCTGTGATCTCCGCGGGCTCTTGACCCAAACAGATAGATGTGCTCAATGTCATATTTCTCGGCCACCCGTCTGACTATGCTGCACATCTCCTCGAACGTCAGATCTCTGGTGAAAACGATGTCTTCGATATCCATAGTGATTCATTACGGCCCCAAACAGTCGATCGGCACCTCTATGACGCCGTCGGGCCTCGTATGCGCCGCACCTCCCGTGACATTCAGTATCATCAGGAACGATGGTTCCCTGTATCCCGCACCGATCATCTTTTCTTTCAGACGGTTGAGGTTCTTGGCCGCCTTGTCGAATTCGGAGACACCCATCTTCATCTCTACGGCGCCCCACCTGCCGTCCCTTGATTCCACTATCGCATCAGCCTCCAAGCCGTTGCTGTCCCTGTAATACAGGACCCTTCCATCGACAGCCGAAGAATAAACGGAAAGATCCCTGAAACACAATGATTCGAACAGGAATCCGGCTGTTCTTGTATCCCTGTCAAGCACTTCCGGGCTTGCGCCCAGAGCGGCGGCGGCCAACGATGGGTCGGTGAAGTGTCTTTTTGGCGATACCCGCAAACGCATTCTGGAACGGAGGGCGGGATGCCATGCCTGCTGTTCTTCTATCACAAAGATCTTCTTGAAGATATCCAGGTAGCTGCGTACGGTGTCCTCTGATATCTCTGCGCCTGTGTTGCGTATGTCGGCAGCGATCGTAGGAATGGCGGCTGATGTCGCATTGTTCCTCGCAAGAGACCTGAGCACGAGATCGATCATAGTCTCGCTGCGTCTTCTTCCATCAACGCGTTTCATGTCCATTTTCTTCAGCGATTCGATGTATTGATATGAGATGTCTATAGCATTCCCGTCGTTCATCCCAAGTGCGGCGGGCCAACCGCCTCTGCACATAAGGTTCACTATCTTGGAATAGTTCATCTGTGAGGCCACATTTTCCCCTATCCCCTCTGAAAATAGCTTTGAAAGCCTGACGGCGCCGCTGCTGTCTCCCGATTCGAAGAGCGACAGGGTCCTCATATTAAGCCGAGCGAATCTGCCGATACCGGCG
>JAISVN010000014.1 GCA_031271555.1 Candidatus Methanoplasma sp. | reverse complement strand
CTGCCGAAGTAAATGAGCGATGTCCGGTCGAATGTCGTGTCGGTGATCTCCTGACCGTACATCCGCAGGAATGTCTTCCTGAAATGATCCATTGTCTGCTCCCTGTTCTCTCCAAGCGTGTCGACCGCACGGTACATGGTCTTCACATCGAACACTGGTATCCCTGCATGTCTGCGCACAGGTTCCTGCATGGAGAATTCGTGACACTTCAGAATGCTGAAGCTGTCGCCGACCTTGTATGCAACCATGAGTTCGGCGATCCTCCTCCGGTCTATGCCTTTGGTCTTCAGCCCCTTGACGGTGTCGTACAACCCGAAACGGTCAAAGAAAGCTTCGGCCAGGATGATGTTCCAGATGGGAACGGATATATTTTTGTTCGGTCTTAACTCAGATGTTCTGAAATGGGTTTGTTTGGTCATGACCATGATTTCAGAACACTCTCTTATTTCTTGCCGGACCGCCCGCGGAAACCACTGCCTAGTACCCTCATCTCAAACGAGAACTGTCAAAATCAGGTTTATATCAAATCTTTTAGATAACATCGTGAACCTTCTTTCTTATTTGAGAAACCCTGCTTTCTTCGAATTCAGGATGCTCTTTGAACCATCGTACGTTCAACGGCGACGGATGAGGTATGACATATGCCGGTTTTCCCCTTATCGTGTGATCTGAGAACACCAATTCTGTGAAGTCCGCTTTGGGGAAGAAGAAGTCCGCGGCCGCTTTGCCTACCAATATGAACATCTCATTCTTTACGAGCTCAATCTCTCTGCGCAGCCACTTCTGTGCACATATCTTCGGCGGCGGGTTGTCGCCTTTATTATTTGATTTCCCAGGATAGCAGTGTCCTACAGACGTTATGTAAAAGATGTTGGGATCGTAGAATGTCTCCTCCGATATCCTGTACCAATCATTCCTCAACCTTCTGCCGCTTATGTCATTGAAGGACCTTCCTGTGTTGTTCACGTGAACGGAAGGGGCCTGGCTGACCTGAACTATCTTCGCTTCTGCATTACCCATGCACACCGGCCTCGGTTCGAATCCGAAAAGATCTCTGCATTCCCTGCAGGCATACAGCTCGGCCCTGAGTTCCTCGAATTCAGACATCTGAGGTCGCATCATTCAAAGCATTTATCCTTATTTGGCTATTAAAAACTAAATACAGATAATACATAGATGCCTGCTGAGGTCATATGTCAGAAGATGAGTCGAGTAATTTTTGCACCAACTGCGGTGCTCCGCTGCATGATTCAGATACGTTTTGTCAGACGTGCGGCTCAGTGAAGGGTTCACAAAATGAATCGCGCGGTTCATACAACCGTTCTTACAATAACAACAACCAGCCGAAAACCAACAGACTGATGACGGTTACCATACTTTCGCTGATCTGGGCGCTTATCGCACTTGCATTAGGCCTTTATTTGGCGCTTGGTGTTGATTCCATAATTAACAATTTCATGTCTATACCCGAAATTTGGGACCTTATGTTAGAAACATACACGGAGGAGAGTCTGAGAAGCGCTCTTATCATAGAAGGATCCGTCCTTGCTGTAAGCGGCGGATTAGCTCTGGTAACAGCAATTCTCAGCCTTAAGAAGAGGCTGTACATCATTGCGTTGATCACATGCATCCTGTCCTCGATCTTCGGATTGGTCATGTTGGTGGGATTCATAGGGTTCATCGTCGCATACCTCATCTATAAGGCAAAGGATGAGTTCGTAGACAACAAACCGACACTGTAAACCGGCCGCATCATGCGGCTTTTTTATTTTAAACCTGACTTTGACAGTTTGAAATTTTTATATATTTTCGCGCTGAAGGATTTGACAGCAGATTTTGCATGCCGACAGGTAACATATGCGGCTAGCTAGATGGTAAGATCGTCCGTCTGAAAACCCCTGTTTCCAAAAATAATTCGGTTTTCCTACGAATGAAAAATTGACAGTTGCGAACCAGGAGTCAATGAAGACCTCCTGAGTCAAAAAACGAAGACCTTGTCCAAATGACAGAAGACATATTTTGGGACCGACCGAACAAAATCGGAGGAGCTCGTGGATCATATTGCCGTGAATAACTGCAGTTAGTGTGTAAAATAGTCCATCAAACAGCAGATTTATGTATTATGATCCAAGTGTCAAATTATTCAGATAATGAAGTTTTTGAGTCAACTGTCGAAGTCAGGTTTAAATAAAATGACCAAGAATTGAAAAGTGCGACAATCGTTACTTTAAAGTGACAACAACAAAGGAGCGAATGTCGCATGAGATACATTGGTCCAGATGTACATAAGAATAACACAACAGCAGCGGTGATATCACCCGGCGGGAAGATAGTGAAAGTGATGGATGTCCGTTCAAACGAGAACGGATTGAGAACGATCCATGAATACATGGAAGGAAAGGAATACTGCGTGATGATGGAATCATCCACGTATTCCTACAAGGTCTACAGATTCTTTGAAAGTTTGGGAATAGAGTCCAGCGTCGTCCATGCGAGGAGTCTGAAGATGATAACCGACACCGATAAGAAGACCGATAAGAAAGACGCTGGATCGATCGGCCGTGTCCTAAGATTATGGAAGAGGAAGGAGATAGAACTATCGGTATCCTTCATCCCTACTCCGGAACAGATGGAATTGAAGGATGTCTGTCGTTACCGTGAGGAGATATCACGAATGCTTGGGGATGAGGTCAGAAAGATACGATCCCATATGGCCAGGAATTGCCTCCATCTTCCGGCAGAATACTCGAACCTCTCGACAATGAAGGCACAAAGATATCTTTCTGATACTTACTCCGGAGATACCACATTGCAGAGAAGATCACATAGATATCTGGAATTGTTGAGAGAGAAGGAGGATGTCTCCAAGGACATCGAGAGCAGATTACCGAACAGTTCGGATGTTAAATTACTCGGTGGCATTCCGGGGATAGGGAAACAAACCGCGGTACAGATAATGTCCATGATCGTGGACATCAAGAGATTCGATGATCCCGAGAAACTATGCGCATACTTCGGTCTTGTTCCAAAGGTGATGAACTCAGGCGGGAAGGTACACCATGGAAGGATGACCAAAGCCGGAGATAAGATGATGAGGGAGATAATGGAACGTGTTACCCTGTCCCATATCCAACATTGCGACTCGTCGATCACGCAATATTTCCATCGAAAAGAGAAGGAGATGGGAACGAAGAAAGCTCTCATAACAGCATCAAGGAAGATGTTGGCAGTGATATTCGCTGTGCTCAGGGACCAACGTCCATTCACAGCATGAGTTCTGCGAACTCGTTAAAGCCTGATATCTGCGTGTTGTTGTGAGAGGATGAGGATCCAGGATAATGCCGTCGTTTGCTTTTGCGGATAATGCCGCCTGCTAAAATTACGGAGATGTCCGAACATCCAAGCCCGAAAGGTCATACTGCGGATCCTGCCGCCAAAGGAAATTGAGATATTCCAAACATAACAATGAGTCAAGATACAGGAATTCGTCAGCGCAAGCTATAAACAACCAGAGTTACAATACAGAAAAAGTCGCACTTTTCAATAAAGGAAAACAAAAAAAAAGGAGAAAAAAGGATGGCGGGGAGGATGGAATGGGATAGGTTCCCCGTTTTTCCTAAGGTATCCTGTGCTTTTTGGGGATGCACTGTTACCTTCAATCTAATAATCGTCAAGAAGGTATATTAACAAAAGTAGGGGAGGTGGCTGAAAATACCCGAAAGTACGGAAAGTGAAATTTCACTTCCTTTTGTGCCTTACTTTTACCGCTATTCCTCTTTTCAGATCGACCATCTCTCTTCCGGACATCATCGCCACGCCGACCGCAACTACCTCTCCATTCAGTAGAATGACCGCCTCATCCCCGGGCCTGAGGTTCGGATCGGCATTCAGCACACCGACAGCGAAGAGATTGCCTTTCATTTCGAAGTCCATCATCTCCACTATGTTCATGCCTAGCTTCGCCAACACCTCTGCGCCTTCGATCGTCAAGGATATCATTCCCCTTTCCGGCGTGAGCATACCCAATTGTATCTTCTCCTTGGTATCTGGAACATCCCTCATCAGTTTCCAGTAAGGGAACTTGCCTATGGCGTAGCTGTTCTC
>JAISVN010000161.1 GCA_031271555.1 Candidatus Methanoplasma sp. | reverse complement strand
GGGTTCTACGGTCACTGAGTAATCGGAATCCTCCACAGCATATTTTTTCAGACCCGGTTCAATATCCAGGAATGCGCGTAAGGACCTTGCAAGCCCTTCCACCGAGAAAAGATCGGGTCTGTCCGGAAAGAATTCAACGGACATGTCTTCGCCGATCTCCTCTTGATGCATATCGGCACCGATCAGCGGTATCCTTTCTATCAGTACCTCTTGCGGGACCTGCTTACCCAGTAGAGAGCAGAGGTCGCTGTATTTGAAATTGATGACAGGCATCTTATCAGCGTCCGAGTTCCTGATGCGCCTTTCCCAGGTGCCCGGCGGCCTGTGCGGATATCGTCGAGAGTTCTCCGGCCAATACGGTGGCTGCAACTATCTCCGCCAACTTACTGGCTTTTCCATCACCCAGGCATCCTATCATGGCAAGAGCTTCCGATTGCGACGGAAGCCTTGTTCCTCCTCCGACAGTTCCGACCTCCACCGAAGGCATCCTCACAGCTATGTAGAGGTCCCCGTCGATATCCTCACACATTGTGGTGGTCATGCTTCCGCTGACCACTTGGGCCGGGTCCTGGCCTGTCGCTATGTACAGCGCGGCGATCATATTCGCTGCGTGCGCATTCGCACCCAGCGTCACAGACAGAGAACTCCCGATAAGGTTCTTCCTTATGCTGGTCTCAACGATGGATCCGGTGGAGGCGTGAAGCCTTTTCTCAACAATGTCTTTAGGGATCGTTGCCTCCGCAATCACTGTCTTCCCTCTTCCTTTGATCATGTTGATGGCTGCCGCTTTCTTGTCGCTGCACATATTCCCGGATACAGACACCATTATTGCTCCGGTGTGTTCTTCTATCTCTTTACAGACGGCTTCCGTGGCTATCGTGGCCATGTTCATGCCCATTGCATCGCCGGTGCTGTATGTCAAGCGGGTGAAAAGGTTCCTCCCCGCAGGGTATGATTCTATCGATGTCAGTTTTCCGTGGCTTGTGGTCTTACCCACGACGGATGAAAGAAGATCCCTGTTCCCCTCTATCCAGTCTATGACCTCTTTGCAGTGGTCGATCCCATTCGTCCTGAAAACCGGAGCCCGGGTCATACCGTCCTGGAAAACCTTCACTCTCGCACCGCCGCCACCGTTGATGACGGACATTCCTCTTGATATTGAAGCGATCAAGGCTCCTTCTGTTGTGGCAAGAGGGACCAAGAATTCTCCCTTTGCATGGTCTCCGTTGATGGTCATCGGTCCTGCGAAGCCGAGAGGCATCTGGGTCGCACCGATCATATTCTCAACGTTCTTGGAGGCCTTCTCCGAGTCAAAACAATATTTGGATATGCTTTCGAGGTTAGTTCCTGTGAATTCCTCTACTGCTTTGCGTCTTTCATCGACGTCAGCATGAGTATATCCTCTGTTCTTCAGACCCCTCTTTTCTTCCATATTACTGCATCCTCTTTGTAATAATATAACTATCGAATACTATAATACAGTGTTAGCACATCCGACATCATGGGCGGGGCATCCGACAGGATAATGCAGAAGGTTCCTAAGCCTGTGACTTATCTCAGGACGGTCATAAATCTCGATGCTGATACTAAGCACGATAAGTTGGACCGGCTCATAACAAAGATATTCCCGCCATTCGCCGTGACGTGCGCATTGTTCTCGATCTTCCTTATAATATATCTTGGAAATTATTCATTCCCGGGAATAATCTTCGGAATTTGCATGGGATATGTCCTGGGATTCGTCATATTGGGGCTGGCCTGCGTATTCCTTTCGGATAAAGGGGTGATCCCATTGAAGTATGTCGCACTTGCGACAGCGGTCATCCCAGCTATCGCCGCGGGGCTGTTGCATCTTATAGGTTCCGACATAGGCTTCACGGACTTCATTACGAAATACTTCGATGTCTTCGACGAAAAGACAGAGATAATATCTCTTCTGATAAGCACCTATTCTCTTGCTCTGATGATCTTCTTCGTAGCTTACGGCGTAGTGTCCGTTATCGTGGGGTATTTCAGAAAATATTTCTACAGGGTGCTGAGGTCGCTGGAGAATCCTCCCGAGAGCAGAAGGAACCACATACCCGAATGGCTGTTCCAGATACCGGATATAATAGATGTGAGGTCGGTCGAACTCGAGCCCGATATAGATGATGCGCGGTTCAACACAAAACTGTTCGTCAATACGGCAGTAAGCCTTTTCACACTCGGCCTGGTTATATGTTCTTACATATTCATCAATCCTCTTTTCCTTCAGGTGATACCCTTTGAAGAGATGCTCATGATCGGGACCCTGCTTTCTCTTTTCATATCTCCTCTGGTTATACCGTGGAGCATAGTCAAATCCATAGGTGCAAAGATAACATCGGACGCTCCTCGGGACTTCTATCTTTGGAAAGGCATGAGGGGAAGGCTCTATCAGGGATTCTTCGCCGTGACGTTCTTCATGATGCTCCTCACGCTTTCCGTATACATGGGTATGGATCTGTCAAGGATAGCAACCACGTATCTGGGATACGTTGCGTTCATGGGGATAATCTCCATGATAACCTCTTTTGTTTATGTGAACACATACTACAAAGGATTCAAGAACGGAATAATAAAGAGCTATCTGCACTCGAAGCA
>JAISVN010000145.1 GCA_031271555.1 Candidatus Methanoplasma sp. | reverse complement strand
TGGTCCTCTTCTGCTGGCCGGCCTCTTCCCAGAACATCGGTTTGTCTATGTCCCTTTCAAGGGAAGGGCGCATGTTCTTCATCATTTTGTATGAGGGGAAGAAGACCAGGGTGTTCCTGTCCACCGCATTGCACAGCCCTATTATCTTCTTCTCGATCCTGGCGGCCATGGACGGGTCCCTGTTCATGTCCTCGTACCTTGTGGTGACATCGTCGACGTAGACCACCGGCCTGTTCTCTTTCGGGAACGGGGACGGATAGGTCCGGGCCAATGTCGTCTTTGGAAGGCCCATTATCTTATAATACTGCTCCAGCGGCTGGAGTGTGCCGGACATGTGCACGGCGCCGGTCTGCTCCTGCATGAACTTAACTATGTCTGAAGGGTCTATGCATGCGGCGTAAAGATATTCGCCGTCCTCGGATGTCTTCACAGACCGGATGTATCTGTCGTTGTCGGACATCATCCAGTCATCGAGAGCGACGCCCAGCGTGTAGATCTCAGATATGGTGTAATTGCCGTTCTCGGCCATCGCATCCATCCTGTCCTCCCCTACGTTGATCATATCCCTGATCAGAACGCCGAGGTCGTTCCTGCTTATGCCGAAACGTTTCATGAGCATGCTTTCTATGGCATCCTTCCCAAGCCTGAACTCCGATTTCCCGAAAGGTATGTTGTCGGTCGCAAGCTGTCTTACCGCGCTTTTCAGATACTTTATGAAGTCCTCCATCCGGATGCCTTCGATTATCTCGCGGGTCTTGGTCGCTGTGCATTCGTCGATGGCGGCATCGATCATCTTGGATGTTATCGTGAAGCTCTCCTGCTCCCTTGCGGCATCGATCAGGTTGTGCGCCTCGTCTATTATGAGCAGCAGGGAAACATTCTCGCCTCCGAGGTTCGCGATGAAGTTGGTCCTTATGTCTTCCGAAAGGATGTGCACATAAGGTGCGACGACAACATCCAGGTCCTTCATCAGGATCTTCTTCATCTCATACGGGCAGACGCCCAGTTTCTCGCAGTGATGGTCCAGTTCGGCGGAGGTCGGGAACTCCCTCATGCAATAATCAATGACGTTATTGATCTCCGCTTTCGTCTTGTCGAAGAACCTGCACCCTCCGTGGGATCCGCTGAGGCTTTTCTTCTTTCTCTCTTCGCACATCAGAGAAAGGACATTCGGCGGCAGATCGTCGAGGTCCTCGCTGATGAAGAGCGGGCAGGATTTGCTTCTTCCTGTGATCGTGATGCCGGAAACGGGTTTTATCCTTGATATGGCCCTGAGTTCCTTCATGACCTGGTCGCTCTGTGAGATGGTCCTTGTCAGATAGACTATCTTCTTTCCGGTCCTCTTGGAGTGTTCCAGCCCGGCTGCGAGGGATACTATCGTCTTCCCCGTCCCAGTGCCGGACTCGATGACTATGTGTCTCCCCTGGTCTACCGCATTCCTTATGTCTGCGATTATATCAAGCTGCATCGCCCTCGGCTCGTACGGAAGATACGGGGCTTCGGGGATCGCCTCATCTACCATCTTCTTATTCGGCTCTTCGTTCTTTTTGGACATGAACTGCATGAGCCCCATCTCAGAGGGTCTTTCCACATTCCGCCCGCAGGATGAACATCTTTTTTGATTCGGGAATATCATAGACCCGCAGTTTGAGCAGAATGCATTGTCCATATTACCACGAAAGCAACATCTCTATTTTAAGGGTAATCGGGAGGTTCCTGAAAATGCCGAAAGTGTTCAATTCACTTTCCTGTTGACAAACTCTTTTATGTATTCTTCCGCCCCGTCCATGTTCAGCATGACCTCACGCATAAGGTGCTCCTCGGCCTCCTTCACCTTATTCAGCGTAAGGTATGCGTTGGCAACGTCCTGATGCAGTTTTACGAGAACATCGATATCATCAAGCTTGTTCATGGCCAGCAATTCTTCCAATATGGCGATGGCCGCTCTCCTGTCTGCGAAATACAGATCGAGAAGGCCTTTTTCCTGCTCTATATCCCCTCTTGAAACGAATGGGAACGCCAGAGACATGAGGTCCTCCAGGGACCCCTTCTCGAAGAGCGCCTGGCCGATATCGATCGCATCCGAGTAGTATTCGAGCGCACGGTCATCCATGTCCATCTCCCTCATGGCCTGGGCGCTTAGGTTCATCATCTCCAGATAGCGGTTCCTGGACCAATCATCGTCGCGGCCGATGAGCATTTTGTACAATTCGTCGATGAATACCGAGACCTCGCTAGGATATCCTGCATCGATGAGGTCTTCGCAGCAGGCCATGCACATAGTGATGATCTTCTTCCTGTCGTAATGCTTAGAGTTCTCATCCAGTTCGTTCAGCCTTGCGGATGCGGTAATGTAGTCCTCGGCCATCTGTTCGGGGGACTCTATGCCGTAGAGCTCCCCTCTCGATATGAATGCGCGGACATAACTCCCTGCATCCGTCTCCTTTCCCTCATTTTCAAGTTCTTTGATGATATCTATTGCCTCGTCAAAGTCGGATATCGCCGAAGTATAGAGTTCCATCATGGAAAGGACCTTTCCTCTGTTGATGAGTGCCTCCAAGAGCTCTGACTTTTGGCCTTCAGACCCTTCAAGCCGGTTGACGCGATTATTGCAATCTTCCAGTATTGCTTCGAGATGCTCATCAAAAGATGGGGACATACTCCTCTCTATGCCATCTTTCGATTTATAATTGAGCTTTTAACTGTACAACAATAGAAACCGTCAACCTTTTCCGCCATTCCACGAAAGGCAATATATTTTGTTTTTTCAGTAATGTATTACTATTATACCGTCATTAACGAAATCTGTGACGCAAAAAAGAGTTCTCGCCATACACGATGTTTCCTGCTTCGGGAAATGCTCGATCACGGTGGCGCTTCCGATAATATCCTCGACCGGCGTGGAATGCACGGTCATGCCTACCGCTGTCCTGTCCACGCACACCGGAGGCTTAACCGGCTACACTTACAGGGACCTTACTGATGACATCCTTCCGATCATGGAGCACTGGAAGACCTTGAACATACGGTTCGATGCCGTCTACAGCGGATTCCTGGGTTCTTTCGAACAGATAGACATAGTCTCAGATATATTCGATGATCTCAAGAAGGCGGGCACAATGATAATCGTGGATCCCGTTATGGCCGACAACGGCAAACTCTATCCGATATTCAAAAAGGATTTCCCCAAAGGCATGAGGAAACTCTGCGAGAAGGCCGACGTAATATTGCCCAATATAACCGAAGCGACGCTTCTTCTCGAAGAGGATTACATCGAAGGCCCG
>JAISVN010000030.1 GCA_031271555.1 Candidatus Methanoplasma sp. | reverse complement strand
GTGGCCCTGACCGGCTGCCAGATTCATCAGTCTGCCGTCTGCGATGAGATACAGTTTCCTGCCGTCCTTGGTTTTGTATTCGTCGATGAAGTCTCTGACCTTGCTTACTGATGCGGATATCTTCTCCAGATCCTTCTTGTTGATCTCATTGTCGAAGTGGCCTGCGTTACCCATGACGCAGCCGTCCTTCATGACGGAGAAGTGCTCATCCCTCAGGATGTCCTTGACGCCTGTTACGGTCATGACTATGTCCGCTATCCTGACGGCATCGGCCATCTTCATGACCTCGTACCCGTCCATCCTGGCCTCCAGCGCCTTTATCGGGTCGACCTCGCAGACGATCACGGATGCTCCGAATCCCTTTGCCCTCATGGCTATGCCTTTTCCGCACCATCCGTAGCCTGCGACCACCAGGCGCTTGCCGGCGATGACAAGGTTGGTGGAGTTCATCCACCCGTCGAATGCGGATTGGCCTGTGCCGTATCTGTTGTCGAACAGGAACTTCATCTTCGCATCGTTCACGGATATGACGGGGAACTCGAGTTTCCCCTCAGCCGCCATTGACCTCAGTCTCACGACACCGGTCGTGGTCTCCTCGTTTGCTCCTCTGATGCCGCCGATTGCATCCCTGCGGGTCGTGTGCGCCATCGCGATCAGGTCTGCACCGTCGTCGATGATCAGGTCAGGTTTCAGGTCCAGGACCTTGTTGAGGTTTGAATAGTACTCATCCTGGGTCTCCCCTTTCTTGGCGTGTACATCAAGACCGTACTCCTCCCTGAGGGCCAAGGAAACTGAATCATCGGTGGAGAGGGGATTGCAGCTTGCAAGCCTTATCTTCGCCCCTCCGTTCGCCAAGGTTATCGCCAGCACGCCGGTCTTCGCTTCCGTGTGCAGCGCCATCCCTATCTTGACGCCCTCGAACGGCCTCTCCTTGCGGAATCTTTTGTCTATCTCCTTCATAACGGGCATGTGTTCGTATGCCCATTTAAGCCTCAAACTTCCCTTTTCCAAAAGCTCATCCATTAAGCATCCTTCCTGAATTCAGATAAGAGCGATGAACATATCTCCTCTACAACTTCCTTTCTGTTGCTTTCATTGGAGAATGTTCGTATCGCCGTTTCGATCTCGTCTTGTTTATCTTTCAACTCTTTCACATACCGGATGATATTCTCCAGCGCCCTGGTCATCTCATCTGATATAGACACCGTCGCCGTCTTCGACGTTCGTGACAACGGGTTCAGATCTATCGATATAACGACCTTCCCCATGTCGGCCAGAGCTTTGGCCCTGTCGCCGTCCTCTATCGGGACCAGGATCACATCGGAATCGTATATCCCGGCCTTTGTGCAGAGGGCGCGGTCCGAGCTCAGTCCCGGAATTCTGGCATCGGGATCCCTTCCAAGGACGTTCTCAGCTCCGTTCTCCTCCATGTAGGAGATCAGGAGCTCCATCCTTTCCGCCGTCCTGTGGAAGATATTGACCTCTATCTTTGCGGGGACCTCCTTCGCCAGACCTATAAGATTCTCCGGATCGAGAGCTGCTGCGTTGCCGTTCACGCATATCACAGGATTCTTTGCGTTCAGCAGGTGTGCGGCCGCGGCCTTCTCCGCCCTGAGCGATGGGGCCAAGCTCTTCTCGCCCATCATATAATCAAAGGCCTCTCCTCTGCCGTGGGATATCAGGCCGGTCCTGGTCACCAGACCTTTGTCGACCATCTCGGAAAGCCTCTCCCTTACCATGAGCGATCTGTAGCGAGGGTGGTCTGTGGGTATGTTCACAATTCCACGTAAGCATACAGTTGATATAGATTTATGTTCTAACAACGGCAGGATGCCTGAAGTAAGAATTGTCCTCGTTGGGCCCAAGTTCGAAGGGAACGTCGGAGCCGTGGCCAGATCCATGGCCAACTTCGATATCGATGAGCTGTATCTGGTCGAACCCTGCGAGCTGGGCGACGATGCCTACCGCCGGGCCAAACACGGCGCGGACATACTGGACAGGGCTGTGAAGGTCGGGTCCATCGATGAGGCCGTCGAAGGCTGCTTCCTCGTTGTCGGTACCAGCGGCATAACGACGAAAGGGGACAGGAACTACACTAGGATGCCCATTCCTGTCAGAGAGTTCGCTCAGCATGTTTCCGGATACAGCGAGAAGGTTGCGCTTGTCTTCGGGAGGGAGGACATAGGGTTGTTCCAAGAAGAACTGAACAGATGCGACATCCTGATCACCGTTCCCACCAGCGAAAGATATCCTGTCCTCAACCTGTCCCATGCCGCGACATTGGCCATGTACGAGATGTTCCAGGCAGGGAACATAACAAGGAGGGCGGAACCCGCCGACAGGAAGGAGAAGGACCTTATGTTCAGCTTTTTCGACGAGCTCATGGATGCCATTGAATATCCTGAGCACAGGAGAGAGGACACTTCGATCATGTTCAGGCGGATGATGGGGCGCTCGATACCCACCAAGTACGAATACAACACGATAATGGGTGTGTTCGGGGACGCGTTCAGGATAATAAAGAACGGTAAGAAATGGGAATGAACAGCATTACGTTGTGATCCCCCTCGTTCTTTCCGCAGACTATCTCCGGCATTATACCGGTCCTGCTGCCTATTGTTTCGGATATCGCTTTCATGTCGGCTCTTCCGATCTTTGAATCGGACGTCGCTATTATCTTCCCGTAACCCGGGTCGGCATCGAAGAGGTATTCGTTCATTGCGGATGTCGCTGCCTTTACCGGATCGTTTGACGATCTGAATGCGATCGTGTAGACTTTTTCGCTGAGGGTGCTGAAGAACGGCCCCTCGAGCATGTCGTATATCCTGACTATCGCCTCTTTCATCATCTCATCGGCCAGAGATATCGCCTTGCTTATGGGCAGCGAATCTCCTCCCCTCATGGGCATTTTGCCTATATCGAAAAGTATCGTCCTGTCGGATATCTGGATTATCTTCTTCATCTGCCTTACGGCGGTCTCTCTCCGCGTTTTTTCGAACGGCATCGGTATGCTTACGACAGACACCATCCTGGCCTTCGACTCCCTGACGCATTCTTCTATCACGGGTATCGTCCCAGATCCTGTGCCGCCTCCCAGGCCTGCCGTTACTATGACATTCGAATATCCCGCTATCGCCTTGCCGATGTCGTCCTTATAGTCATAAGCGAGCGCCCAGCCAAGATCGTGATCGCCTCTGCATCCGTCCACATTCCCGTCCGCCATGGATATGGTGGAGCCGTGATCGCCTGTGTTTATCGTCACTACTGGTATGTGATCCGCTGTTATCCTGGACACCGTGTTGCTGCCTGCGCCTCCGGAGCCTATGACTATGGTCCCGGCCAAATCATTCCTCCGGCTTCATCCTCGATCTCACATATTCGGCCACGGCCTTGCTGATCGCCTCATCCATCGAAACGGGTTCGCCGTCCGTGAGCAGGGATTTCATATCTACCGGCTTATCCTTCACATAATCCTTCAGTATCTTTGATACCTCTTTGTGGGTAAGCCTTGACTCTATCATCTTCTGGACCGCATCGGATACGCTTTCGGACAGGCTGCTGTAATAACCTCTGTCGACAAGGGCCTGCAAAATGACTATGGTATCCGGAGTAAGTCTGACAATGACCTTTTCAGTCTGATCCATATGAACTGTTGTAAAATATGTAAATGATAGATAAAGATGTTGTGTAAAGGGTTTTGATCTTTGTCAAGATAAACTTCCCGTTCATCCGAACAGAGCGCTCAGACCAGCTGCTGCGTCCTCTTCGCTGACTGCTTCTTCCTCAGGTTCCTCTGCTGCTGCGGGTGCTGCTGCAGGGGCTCCGGCGGGTGCTGCAACTGCAGCTGCGGGTGCGGCTGCGACGGCTGCCGATGCGATGGCTGCCTTTATGTCAACTCCCTCGAGTGAAGCGATCAGTGCTTTGACTTTAGCTGCGTCGACCTCTACTCCTGCTGCTTTGACGATGGCTGTTACGCCGTCCTCAGTTATGTCTTTGCCAGCAGAGTAAAGCACCATTGCACTGTAAATATACTCCATTTATTTCAACTCCTTTTAGCCAAATAGTGCGCCCAGGCCAGCTGCTGCGTCTTCTTCGCTGACCTGTTCTTCTTCGTCCTCTTCAACTTTCTGCTCCGCGGGTGCGGATTCCACAACGGGTTTCGCTGCCGCCGCGGCTGCTGCTGCAGAGCTTACTCTCGCAGCTATCGCGTCGTTGCTGTATCCCGATACGGAAGCAATGGCAAGCATTTGTCTGTCTGCCTTCGCAAGAAGTATCTCGATATTCTCTTTGGTCGGTATCGCGGCTGATATCGAAAGGCCCATTGCCTCCCTGAACGCTTTCGCGACGAGCGGTACGATCGTTTCCTTTGTGGAATATGCGATCTCTATCGCCAATGCACGTGCGTTGTACGCAGCCGTAGCGAACATTGTCGAGTAGTAGTCATCAGGTATTGCGAGCACTTCTTTTCCGTAAACCGTTCCGTCCTCGAAGGCGGATCTGAGGTCCATACCCACTACCATGGGCAGGATCCCAAGCTTAGGAAGCATTGCGGCGACGTCTGCGGGAATAGGTTGCCCGCTCTTCACCAATGTCGTATCCTTTTTGACTGCTATCTTTCCGGCCTCTATTGCGGCCGGAATGCCTATTTTCTGAAGTTCACCGATGATCGGACCCGGACCGAACGGCGTTGGTCCCTTGGGGACTACGATGTCCACAGGTGCCAACTGTCCCGCCTTCGCGGGGGCGGGCGTCATTGTCGCCTCAAGCTTTTTGAAGAGCTTGAACGGGTTCATGTCCGTTGCGACTATGGCGCACTGACCGTGCACAGAATCCTTAAGAGCCTCGATGCCCGGTTTCTCTTTGGACGCCTCCTCAAGTGCCAGCAACATAAGGTTGTTCTTGGTCATCTTGAGTATTGCGTGCTCGCGGAGTCCGGCCCTCATAGACTGGATCTGCTGTCCTGGAATGCCGTGCAGGTCGACAACTGCGACAACAGGGCTTTCCAGCATGTCCTTTACGATCTCGCTCACCATCTCCTTCTTCCAAGTTGCGACGTGTGCCATCTTAGACCTCCTTACAATATCTTCTCCGAAGGGCCCATGGATGTCTTGACGTAGGCTGACGATACGTTCGCCATGCCTTTCTCCAATTTCAGCGAAACACGCTTCAGGACGATATCGATGTTATCGGCTATCTCCTCTGCGGGCATGTTCACTGTTCCAACGGGCACATGGAAAGTTTTCCTGTCTTTCGTCCTGACGGTCACAGACTTGCGGAGGTTGTCGACCATTCCTGAGGGATCTGCTCCCGGAGGTATGGGCTTCGGCATCTTTCCGCGGGGACCGAGAACTGTACCGAGCCTCTTACCGACGACCGCCATCAAAGGGGCCTCGGCTATGAAGTAGTCGGTGCTGTTCGCGACCTTCTTTGCCTGTTTTTTGTCGTCTGCGATCGCTCCGAGTTCATCGGGCGTGATCACAAGATCGGCTACGTCCTTGGCTTTCAAGGCTAGTTCGCCACCACCAATCACGCAGATCTTGACCGCTTTACCGCGGCCGTTCGGGAGGATTATATCTTCCTGAATACGGTTCTTCGGTATCGCAAGATCAACATCTTTCA
>JAISVN010000112.1 GCA_031271555.1 Candidatus Methanoplasma sp. | reverse complement strand
ATAACACCACCATATACATTGCAGTCGGCATAATCGTTATAGCTGTAGTATTGGTCGGAGTGTTCCTGTATCTTAGAAGACCGTAAACATATTATCTAATGGGGCTCGTCCCCTTTTTTATTATATATCTTTAGAGGATAATAAATGGAAAAGGGACTCAAGATCACGATCATAATCATACTGCTTACAGTAATGCTGATGATGTCAATATTGCTGGATCTGTCCTGGGCACCACGACATCTGTCTCTGGGAGAGGTGTGGGATGCGCTTATGGGGAGAGGTACCTGGGGGAACGACATCATAGTGAATGGTCATAATGCCCCCCGCGTTTTCTTCGGCATATTCGTAGGTGCCGCATTGGGTGTGACCGGAGGAGTGATGCAGGCGATATTCAGGAACCCGCTGGCCTCGCCCTATCTCCTCGGACTATCGTCAGGCGCATCCCTGGGTGCCGCAATAGCCATAATGGTCTCGATCCCGCTGATACCCGTTGTAGTAGTGCAGCCGCTCCTGGCCTTCGTATTCTGTCTCGGCACTATGATGCTCGTCTATACTCTCTCGCGTACAGTTGGCGGAGTAAGGACAGAGACCTTGATACTGGCGGGCGTTGCTGTTTCCTCCCTATTCTCTGCGGTGGTGTCGTTCATGACCTACATCGCACCTAGCGAGAAGATGCAGAGCATAGTGTTCTGGTCGATGGGCAATCTCGGAATGGTGGGATGGGAGAATATCTTGGTTGCAGTGCCTGTCATAGTGATCGGGATAATTATCATGGTGTTTAATTCAAAAAACCTGAATGCCATGATGCTGGGCGATGCACATGCGATGGATCTGGGCATTGACGTCAGAAACGTCAGGCTGCTGCTGATCGTTGTCTCCTCATTCGTGGTGGCCTCCGCTGTCGCATTCGTTGGGTCCATAGGCTTCATCGGCCTTGTGGTGCCGCATATTTTCAGGTTGCTGCTTGGCCCGGACAACCGTTTGATCCTTCCGTTGTCTGCATTCGGCGGTGCGGCATTCATCCTTATGTGCGATTACGTCGCACGCCTTGGCGCTCAGTACTACGGAGTTCTCCCGATAGGCGTCGTGACCGCAATGGTCGGCGCACCGTTCTTCATTTATCTCTTATCCAAGAAAAGAAGCGAGGTGGGATGGTGAGCGGTAATCCTCTGGACATTGAATCTCTTTCTTACACATACGTGAACTTACCAGTGTTGGATGAGATATCGCTCAGCGTGAAAAAAGGAGAGATATTGGGGATACTGGGTCCGAACGGATGCGGAAAGACCACATTGCTCAAGAATCTCAACCGCAACCTCCATCCGCACAAAGGCTGCGTGCTCATAGACGGTTCGGATATTGAGGAAATATCAAAGAAAGAGATCGCTAAGAAGGTCGGCGTGGTTCCTCAGAGCAACGAGATACGATTCGCCTTCACAGTAAGAGAGATAGTCGGAATGGGGCGCATGCCGTTCCAGGACTCCTTCAGAGGGGCATCCTCCAAAGACCTCGAGATAATAGAGAAGGCAATGGAGCAGACAGGAGTCCTGTCGATGGCCGACAGGTTGATAAATACCATGAGCGGCGGCGAACGCCAGAGGGTGATAATTGCGAGAGCTATATCCCAAACTCCCGAGATCATACTCATGGATGAGCCCACCCTCCATCTGGACATCAACATGCAGTTCGAGGTGCTGGATCTAATAAAGAGACTATCGAAGGAGAACGACCTTACCGTCATAATCGTGTCCCACGATCTGCCGATGGTCACGAGATACTGCGACCGCATAGTCCTTATCCACGACCACAAGGTCTTCGCCATGGGAACTCCCGAAGAGATCCTTACGGAGGAGAACATGAGGGCCGTTTTCAACGTCGATGCCAAGCTTGAGAAGGATCCCCGCACCGGGAATAACACCGTGCGTCTTTTCGGTTCCTGCAAAGTGTGAATGGCTGGGTTCTGGTCTCGGTCAAGAACCATTAAATATTATCTCTTATTATCAGGGCATACTGCCCTGGTAGTGTAGTGGCCTATCATGAAGCCCTGTCGAGGCTTCGACTCGGATTCGAATTCCGGCCAGGGCGCTTATGTTCTCTCTGTACAACCGTTCATTGACGTACCGAAAGTTCTTTTTATAATGTTGACTAAATAGGGCTCATGCGTTGGGTGCTCAGAAGCAAGATCCACAGGGCGACGGTCACCGAAACAAGGCTCGATTATGAAGGCAGCATTACGGTAGACAGCGATCTCCTGGATCAGGCCGGCATATGGGTCGGAGAGAAGGTCACAATAGCAAATGTGAATAACGGCGCACGTTTCGACACCTATGTTCTGATAGGTGAGAAGGGATCGGGAATTGTCGCGATCAACGGAGCTGCCGCACGGCTTTGCGCTAAGGGTGACAAGATAATAATCATGGGATACGAACTCGCCTCGGAACCCATAAATGCAAAGGTCGTTCTTGTTGACGAAGATAATAAGGCCGTAAAGGAATTCACGTACTGATGTACAGAGTGTTCTCCGACGGAGGGAGCCGTGGGAATCCCGGACCTTCCGCATATGCGATCGTTGTCACCAAGGATGACAGGATAGTTCATGAACACTCGGAGTTCTTGGGTATCAACACGAACAATTATGCGGAATACCGCGGACTTATCGCCGGACTGACGAAAGCTTTGGAATTGAAAGCCGATGAAGTGGAGTTCGTCATGGACTCGCAGCTGGTCATAAAACAGATGACCGGCGAATATAAAGTGAAGAATGAGAACATAAAGAACCTCTACCTTGACGCAAAGGCCCTGTCCTCAATGATCCCCAAGGTCTCATTCAGGAATGTGCGCCGATCGGAGTTGCTTATCCCAAGAGCGGATGCATTGCTGAACAAAGAACTCGATATGCATCAGTGACCCTTTATCTCCGCGGGGAGGTCAGCCACCTTCACGATGCTTTGTTCCCCGGATGACATGTCTCTCAGGGTAACGGAATCGTTCTTGAGTTCTTCGCTTCCGACGATGACCACGAACTTTGAGCCTGTGGTCGAAGCGTACTTCATGGCCTTCGCCATCTTCCTTTCGGCGATGTCGATGTCAGCCGCTATCCCTTTGGACCTCAGCATCCCCACTATCTCGAATGCTTTCAGTTTCATGTCCGCTGATGCGGAGATGACGTATGCGTCGATCCTGCTGGTCGGGTACTCTGCCCCTTCCTTTTCGAGTGCCAGGAGGATCCTGTCGAACCCTATCGCAAATCCCGTCGAGAAGACCTTCCCGCCGCCGAACAGCTCCCGACTATGGACCGCTGGGTCCTCTCAAGGCTTAACACGCTTATCAAGGAAGTCGACGGGCATGTGGAAGGATATCATCTTACCGAGGCGGCAAGGGCAATGGCCGACTTCACCGACGAGCTTTCCAACTGGTATATCCGCCGGTGCCGCGAACGTTTCTGGGCTCCGGGAATGGAGCAGGACAAGATAAACGCGTATATGACGCTCTATCATACCCTGACGACAATGGCCGCGCTGACCGCGCCGTTCACGCCGTTTATCGCCGAGCAGATCTATCAGAATATCGTGCGTTCCGTAGACGCCTCCGCGCCCGAGAGCGTACACCTGTGCGATTATCCCGTCTCCGACGCGGCGCGCATGGACG
>JAISVN010000159.1 GCA_031271555.1 Candidatus Methanoplasma sp. | reverse complement strand
TCTTCTGAGCTCATTCCTTACTAGAGCGGCCTCCGCGCATCTGAAACATGTGGTGATGAACACCGCATCGGCATCGTACTTCTCATCAGCCAGCTGCACCGCCCTTGCGATCATCAGCTTCAGCTGCGGGGAGCGCGGATTGAAACCGAACCTCTTGACGGCGTTGTTCACATCGGCGTACGAGACATCCGGATACACTACCTTGGCTCCCACGGAGCGGGCCGCCTTCTCCACCTCGTACTGAACGCTGCTGTATTCGGTGCCGCATGACAGTTGTGCTATCTTTATCATTTCAGACCCTCCAGGAACTCTTTGACCTGTCCGACGGTGGCCTTCGCTTCCTCTTCGTTATCCGGATATCTTATGGTCAGCGCGGGTATCTTGCGCCTGCGGATGAGATATTTCACCATCTCGTTGGAGCGCTCGCATCCCACGCAGCCGAAGTTGAACGGAGGGTCCGTCATTATGAGCGCCGCATCCGCCTCATCGATAAGCGGCCCCCACAGCGAGAGCCTTCCCCTTATTCCCGAGGGGACCTCCACTCCGGCATATTTCAGGCCTCTTACCACATCATCCAACGTCACATTCATCGGCGGCATGTCCAGCTCTGCATTGTCTATCCTCTCTTGGATCGGGACCATCGCACCGAGCGGCTCGTGGCCGAATCTCTCTACCAGATCGAACAGTATCAGGCTGTTCGGCGGATCTATGAATACTTTCATCAGCTTGCCTCACATATCTTTTTGAATTCGTCTACAGGGAGCTTTTCCTTCTCTTTCGGGACCTCGAACTTGTCTCCCCTGTCTATGCATTGTATCCCGTGCTGTATCAGAGGAAGGGCTTCCCACTCCGCTTCCAGCTGTGAGAACCCGGGCCTTGTGCCGTGCTGCGCGCGGCATCTCCTCGGGTCTCCGGCGGGGTATGCCCTCACCTTCGAGAAGACGTCATAGGGGTGCTTCTTCCTGAGGGCCGCAAGCACTTCTCTGACCATCCCCTTCGGGCCTTCGATCAGCGTTCCGTAGCATGTTTCCTTTACGGTCAGCTCCTTTCCCATCGCATGCACCTCCCTTACCAGCTGGTCGGGCGTTATCGTTGAGTTCGGGGATATCATCACAACTCGAGTCTCCCTCTCTTCGCTCATATGTTCTCCTCCATGACGTAAATGATCTCTTCTTCCTCGGTCTCGCCCAGTCTGCCCAGGTCATCGAGGAACTTCCCCATTATGTTCGTCCCGTAGGGCTCCTCTCCCGTGGGGCCGTATTCCTTGCTGTCCTCCAGCCTTATCCCGATGAGTCCGTGGTGGGGCCTCGACTGGTTCGTTATGCCTATGTCCCCCTTCTTGCACTTTTTGAACGGGTCCTGCGGGAACAGGCTCTTCGACCTTTCGTCGTCGCCGTAGAACGTCACCATCGGCATCCCAGGGAACGAGAACTGGGTCTTCAGACTCCCTATCGGTTTATGGCTGAGCCCCGTCACTTTCCTGAAATAATACACATCGCCCGGATGCTTCTCGTCAAGCTGTATCCTGAAGACCTTGTCCTTAGGCACCCCGAAGGTCTCCACTTCACCGCCGGATATCGCTTTCAGCGTCATCTCCGGCGACTGGTCGACGATGACGGCATTGTCAGACGTGTCTCCGGACCTCTTCTGCTTTATGCCGAAGCCGGAAAGGAATCTTTCGCCGTCTGACTGCGTCATGCCTACGGACATCACTCTGGCCGGCTCGGTGATCACCGTGATCTTGTCGCCTTCTGCCGCCTGCGACACTATCCCCAGCCCTCTTTCGATCGTCCCGGCGCTGTTGTGTACGGGGCTGGACTGCCTTCTTTCCTTGTATAGCAATATATGGCCTGTTCCGTGGCCTGTGTTCCTCACCGCGACGCTCCCGATATCCCTTGTCGAGTGGTCCTCGTTCGGTATCGATACATCCATGTCATCGCCGCACCCGATCATCGTCCCGGTAGTGCCGGTTATGTTGAAGTGCCCTTTCGAACCCACTATCAGCACCTGCTCCGCGGACGCCGGGGACCTCTCATCCAATTTTATCAGGATGTTCGTGTCTATGGAATTCCCTTCTTCCAGAGGATGGGCCAGGTCTTTGGTCACTATGATATTATCGCTCACGGTCTCCGAGACCGCCGGCATTATGTCCAGGATCTCTTCCCCTTCGGTCATGCGGTCCAGGATATGCCTTCCTAGCGTTATCCTGCCTATCTTTTCGACTGATGCCCCGTAGGCTCTCGTGTGGTCCTTCTTTGCGATCATTACATAAGTGGTATGGTTGTCGAACCCTCCGAGGGTGAAGAAGCAGTCGTACGTCTTGTACCGCCTTTCTACCCTGTCCGCAGGTATATCCGTTTTGAATGAGCCGAAGGCGATTATGTCCCGAGTGGACCATCTCGCTGTCGAGCCCTTTATCGACGATACCAAGGTCCTCCAGAGCTTTGCGCCGTCCGTGTCGTCAAGGCGCAGGACCATCGTCCCTCCCCGCGTCACGATCTCGAAGTCGTTGGATTCCTTTGTCAGCCTCTCCGTGGAGAGATGGATGGATATCAGCGAGTCCTTTTCGTAGGCCTCGTCTTTCACGGCGTCCTTGAGGGTCGCACCTTTGCCCAAGACCTTCTCCTTTCCGTTGACGGTCACCTTCATCGGGTCCCGCCTCCCTTCGGCGGCAGGGTCCTCTGCACCTTGGAAACTATCTCGTCGAGCTTGTCCTGGTGCGAAGTGACACCTCTTATCACGCCTGTGACTATCTCTCTTATCTCGCCTCTTGTTTTTATGTCGTCATCCGCAGGCATGACCCTGGCGGTCTTCACCCCTATCGCGGCGAAATCCTCGAAATCGACCGGGGCCTGCGACACTACTACCGCAGGTATGTCAACGTTCCTCAGTATCAGCCTTGCCTTGTAGATAATGTGCTGCCTTACGTTGCCCAGGTGGATTATCGCTATCTTGAACTGCTGTATCCTGTCCACCTCCACGGGATCAAGGCCGAAATAGGAGGTGGTCGTCATGTCCGGCGCATCGGCAGGGACGCCTGACCCGGCATTCACCACGAGAACGCTCGTGTCGATCCCTTCCTCCCTCAATGCATATGTTATCTCGCAGACAGGTTTGGTTATGTGCCTTCTTCCCGGGCCCATTGCTATGACCACGACGTCCATCCCGCTCTCGGATATTGTTGCTCTCTGAGCAAGCCCTCCTCCCACGCCCAGGCCCATGGACTCTCTGCATTCTACAAAGCTGAGGTGCCGCCCGATCTGGTTCTTCATTCGATCATCTCACTGTTGATTGTCGAACTCGGCGATTATCTTCTCCGGAGTTCCTATATCAACGATCTTCCCGTTCTTCATGAATGCTGCGCGGTCGCAGCAGTTGAGGATGAAATCCATGTCGTGGCTCACTACGACGAACGTCTCATCGAGCTCGTCTCTCGCTTTTAGTACGGATTTCGCTATTATCACTTTCGTTATCGGGTCCATGGTCCCCGTGGGCTCGTCCAATATTATTATCTTCGGCTCCTTTATGAGGACCTGAGCGAAAGCTATCCTCTGGCATTCCCCTACGCTCAGGGTGTCCGGATAAGCATACAGTACCTTCTCGATGTCCTTCCTCGGGAAGCCCACGCTCAGAAGCACCTGTATGGCCTTCATCTTCGCAAGCTCCGCAGGCATCTTCATGCCTATGGATGTGGAAAGGTTCTGGAGCACGGTATCGAAGGGATACAAGGTGTATTCCTGATGCAGGAACCCGATGTACGGGGTCGCTCTTCCTTTGCCGGCGAATCCCGATTCGGACATGTCTATCCAGTCATCCCCTATCTTTATCTTGACGGAGCCCGACGTCGCAGGCGTCATGCCGGCTATCATTCTGGATGTCGTCGTCTTCCCTGCACCGGACAGCCCCACCAGAGCGAACACCTCCCTTTCCTTTATTGTCAGGGACACACCGTCCACCGCTTTGACCACGCCTCTTGAGACCGAGAAATAATGCTTCTGGGCGTTCTCCGCGACTATGAGGGGCTCTCCGAGCTCTGTGCTCTCTCCTTTTTCAAAGTGGTACTCTTCCATGAACTTGTCGGTTACCGTCTTCGGGTCGCCTTCCATGACCACGTTCCCGGAATCGAGCCATATCGCCTCATCGGACATCTTTACTACCGCTTCCGGCCAGTGTGATGCCAGGACCATGCATATCTTGTGTTCCCTCACATATTCCACAAGCCTTTTGTGGATCAGGGAGGAAGTATGCGGATCGAGGGTCCCTGTGGGTTCGTCCGCCAGGAAGAACAACGGTTCTTTTGCAAGCTGCCTCGCCATGACGATCCTCTGTTTCTCTCCCCCGGAAAGGTCCCTTGCGATGTGCGTGGCGCGGTGGGTCATGTTGACGAACTCCAGAAGACCCACGGCTTTTTCGATGCGCTTCGGATCGTCCGCGTCTATCGCCTCCATCACATTCTCCACGACGGACTTGTCACCGAAGAGAGAGAACGTCCTCTGTATCATTATCGCGATGTGCCCTTTCAGTTCCTGCCTTACGGGGTCATACTCCTTCAGGGACCAATAGTCGATCCACTCGTCTTTGGATTCTGCGCCGCATTTCGAGCACGGCACGCCTTTGAGGGGGATGTCCATATGCCCGCATTTGGGACAGTGGTTGACGTGATACAATATGCGCCCGGAATCGGGGCCGTAGCCTTCGCTTCCCCTTATCATATGAATGAGGACGCTTTTGCCTGCAGCACTCTTCCCTATCAATCCGAGCACTTTGCCCGACGATATCTTTGCACTGACGTTGTTGAGGACCACCCTTCCGTTGAAGGTCTTGGTCACATTCTCGATGGTCAAAAGTTCGACCGATTCATCCATGCGGATAAGCAAGGGTAACAACAGATATAAACTGTGGGAATGAAATGGACTACCCCAATTACAACACAAAAAGAGGATATTTAGAGTTCAATATCGATAAAGTCATAAGTTTTCTTTACCACAGAGGCATTATATGTTGCTGGACTCTGTGTCGTGGTGGTATAGTAATTGGCATTTGTGCTTTTCTGAGTTATATTGTAATTGATATTCTGCACTGAGTCCACAGTTCTAATTTCAACTCTTTTCATGTATCCACCCGTCAAATGTCCTCTGGTCATTAATACCTTGCGGCATATTTAACCCTGGGGCCTGAATTATACTGAGTTTTCCTTCTGAGACGCAACAATGTGACCCACCTTCTACAGTTTCGATTACTGCCCTTTGTACTTTATATGCTCCACCGCTATTCACCAACATTACCCTCGGGTCAAAAGGTTTACTGAACTCCAAATCGCAGTTAAGATCATCATATATTTGCTTTATTAGTTTATATTGTTCATCATCTGGGTTAATCACATTGAGTCCCAGTCCCTCTTTTGCCTCTTTGGCAGTTATTGTATAATCATGACTTCCCGATTCACTGCATAAAAATGAGATTATCCTATTAATTTTATCTGAGTCAGATATTTGATTGATTAGTAACTTTTCTGCCAGCATTTTGATTTGCGCTCTTGATCTGTATACTTGACCTAAAACAAGTGGATGCACTGTTTCAGACAGTTTGATCATTATATTCGACAGGGCTTTATCATCCTTTATTAACAATTCCTCTCTCGCAAATTCCAAGTATCCTTTCACCGCCTCAACACTTACAGGTATTGTATGTCCGAATGGAGCACCTGGGATGGGGGGATTAAGGGGTGTATTCACGCTTGGATCAATAGGGCCTAGTGTCGCTTGTTTAGTCATTATTATTGAATTTGCTCCAAGACTTATCAGAGTCCCTGCGCTGTGCGCTTTGTGTGGTATAATCACATCCAGTTCATCGCAGTATTGTCTCAACAGATTGACCAGATTCCATGCGACAGCTGTGTCTCCCCCTCGCGTATAAAGATATAACGTGATTTTGGGAACATTTCCTATTTTATCCAAATGGTCTATAAAAAGGTCGATTACATCTCCTGCAATTTGTGTCTCGTAACCTTGCCTATCACTTGTAATAT
>JAISVN010000130.1 GCA_031271555.1 Candidatus Methanoplasma sp. | reverse complement strand
GCCTCTTTGACATCTGTCAGGTAGTCATGCAGCTTCGGGAGGCTTTCCTCGAAGAGCTTCACATCCGCATCGGCAGGCAGCCCGATATCATCGAAAAGGTTCGCCGATCTCGCCGCCTCATAGATGTCTTCGATAAGGGTCTTCTTCCTCTCAGGGGATGCGGAGTTCTTGAATTTGAAATATTCCTGCAGCGGCACTTCGACCGGGGCAAGGTCGTCATAACTTCCGGACCTGGCCATCGCAGGGCACATGTGTCCGATCAATACGGCTTCAGACCTTCTTTTTGCCTGTATCCCTTCACCCGGGTCGTCTATGACATAAGGATACATGTGCGGTATACTGCTGAGAACAAGGTCTGGGTAGCATTTCGAGGAAAGGCCGACATTCTTCCCTGGAAGCCATTCCAATGACCCATGGGTTCCGACATGGACCACCATCTGGACCCCGAAATCATCGCGGAGCCACCTGTAATACTCCAGGTATTGATGCGGCATAGGCATGATCGGATCGTGGCACACAGACTCCGCTTGATCGAACCATGCTCTGAGAGGCTGATAACCTATCAGAACATTGCCTTTTATCACACCGGGTATGACCATCTTTCCGGAGTCGACGCATATGTTTCCGATGGGTTCTCCCCATTTCTCCTTGATCTGGTTTTTATTGAATTCCGATATCCTGTCAAAATGCCTCAGATATCCGTTCTTGTCTACAAGGCCTATGGCCTTTTCGCGTACAGTTTCAGACGACGTCCATTCCAGATTGTTAGTGACCCTGTCCAGCAGTTCGTTTATGAGCTCTTTCCCGTTGGAAGGGACATTTTCTACGGCATATCCGAGATCTTTCATCTTCCTCAGGATATCGCTGACGCTCTCCAGTGTATCCAGCCCTGCAGCGCTCCCGATCCTTCCGGACTCGGGTCTTGATTGGTACAGCAGGATGGCTATCTTCCTTTTTTCCACAGGGGTCCTCCTAAGGACCGCCCAGTTCTTGGCGAGCTCCGAGATATGTTCTATCCTGTCCTCTATGGGAGTGTATTTCCTGAGATTCTTGACGCGCTCTTTGCTGGTCCCGATAGGGACGGTTATTATCTGGCCGTCCACCTCCGGCCATGATACCTGTGCGAATATCTCCGATTTGTTAAGCCCCAAAGCACTTTCCTCATAGTCCGAGAAGGCGCCGCTGAGCGTCATGGCCTGCAGGACCGGAACGTTCGTCAGATTCCTGTAGAAATTCTCTTCATCGGGAGTGTTCATGCCGTCCGTTTCCCTGGAGTTGACGAGCTGCGAGAAAGGGGATGCCATAATGAGCACGTCTATTCTGGATGCGTCCCCGTCCATCAAATACTGTTTTACCAGCCGAGCGGTCCCCCTTTCCCCCGGAACGCTGCTTATGGTCGCTGAGAAGAATACGGGTATCACGTTCAGGCCCTTCGACTCCAGACATCTTATCAATGAATCTATATGCAGGGTATTGTCGAATATCCACAGGTTACCGGTGAACATTATGCCTGCCGTCGGTCTGCCCGGATCCAGAGTTTTTAAGTAATCTTCGAATCCGATATCCTTCGGATGGTCAGGGTGGTATATGCCGTCCGTCCTCTGTTTTACGGGTTCTGGAACGGCGATATCTGGGCCGCCGAGTCTTCTGTTCAGCCAAAGGATCAATCCCTTGTCGTTCTCCGCCCCTCTGTATCCCACATACTTACCGAGTTCGATGAATTCCTCATCGGTGCCTCTGAAAAGGTCGCGGTACAGGAATTTGACGTCCGCATTCCCCGAATAAATGAAGGCCAGACCTTCCGCCTCTTTCAGCACAGCTTCGTATTTTTCGAACCTGTTCATTCTGGTGGGATCGGTCATGCACCTCATTATTATGAGGTCCGCACCCTTCGTGGCTTTGACAAGATCCTGATATTTCAGAACATCTTCGTCGAGCTCTGTGCTGTCCCAGCAGAGCAGATCTATATCCAGACCGAACTCTTCTGCGACATCTTTTGCCGGCACGATCATCGTCTTCGGATCCGTGCTGTTCACGGAGATGTTGATTATTTTCATAAAATTCACCCTGCAGCGCCCGTATGCTCAGATAACACGTTATTATTCTTGATGTTACCGCTTAAAGGCTTTCCATCGCATCTTTTACGTGGGCCAGAAACAGGTCTCTGAATTCTATGTATTCCCCCATGCCCTTTACGACCGCATTCACGTTATATCCGCGGCCTTCCATCACGGACCTAAGCGAATCCTCTTCCTCGCCCGCCATGTCGTTATTGGCGTGGTCGCCTGCCACAAGCATGAAGGGGAAAAGAACAACGTCTTTGTAGCCCCTGTTTTCCATCAGAGCTATCGTATCATCAAAATCAGGGAATCCCTCGACGGTGGTAATGAACACGTTCGGGAATCCGGACAGAAGCAATTTGAGATAGAGCTGGGAATAAGAGGAATTCGCATAATGTTCGCTGCCGTGCCCCATCATGATGACCGCGGTTCCTTTTCCGGCTATACTTTCCGCTTCCGGTATAAGCGTTCTTTCTATCGTATCTGCAACACAGCCGTAGTCCTCGTTCGAGGTAAGCAAAGGTTTTCCCAACGAAAGAGAATGGAAGTTGCAGCGGTATTCGGAAACAATCTTCGCTATGTCATCATATTCGGTTCCGTTCGTTATGAGGGTGGGCTGGATCACAACGGTCTTTATTCCGTCCAGGATCAATCTTTCGATGGCTTCCGATATGTAATCGATCTTTTCTCCATCTCTCTGAGCCAGCTTCTTTATTATCATTCTGCTCGTAAATGCCCGCCTAACTTCCCAATCAGGATACGCTTCTTCGATCTGCTTCTCTATAGCCACTATTGTCTTAGCGCGTTTGTCTTTGTAACTTGTTCCA
>JAISVN010000074.1 GCA_031271555.1 Candidatus Methanoplasma sp. | reverse complement strand
GCACAAGATGCTGAAATCCGTAGCCAGGAAACTCGTGAGGCAGACGATCGAAGGGGAGCAGTGGGTGAGGCTTACCACAATGGGGGGCTTCAGACAGGTCGGCAGGTCCGCAACGCTGCTTACCACAAGGGAAAGCAAGATCCTCATCGACTGCGGACTGGACCCCGGCAGCGATGCGACGCCGTACTTCGCTATACCCGAGGTGCAGCCGCTGAACGATATCGATGCCGTCGTCATAACCCATGCGCACCTTGACCACTGCGGCACTCTGCCTGCACTTTTCAAATACGGATACGAGGGGCCGGTGTACTGCACGCCTCCGACAAGGGACCTGATGACTTTGCTGCAGTTGGACAACATAAAACTGGGATTCGGCGAGGCAAAGAAAAATCATTACGAGGCGCAGCACGTGCGTAAGGAGGTCATGCACACCATACCTCTGAAATACAACGAGACCACGGACATAGCTCCGGATGTCAGGCTGACGTTCCACAATGCCGGGCATATCCTGGGGTCTGCGATAGCCCATTTCCATGTCGGGGACGGGCTGCACAACGTGGCATTCTCAGGAGACACGAAGTACGAGAAGACCTGGCTTTTCAACCCCGCGAACAACAGGTTCCCGAGGCTGGAGACGCTGGTTATCGAGTCAACATACGGCGGGCACAATGATGTCCAGCCGTCCAGAGTGGATGCTTCCGAGGAAATGAAGGAGATCCTGATGCATGCGGCAGAGCTCGGCGGCAAGGTGCTGATACCGGTTTTCGCCGTAGGAAGGTCCCAAGAGGTCATGCTTGTGATCGAAGAGCTGATGCGCATCGGAAAGATCCCCACCATGAACGTATACCTGGATGGTATGATATGGGAGGCTACGGCCATACATACAGCATATCCGGAATATCTCAACAGCCAGCTGAGAACGCAGATATTCCAGCAGAATGAGAATCCTTTCCTCTCCCCGATATTCAAAAGGGTCGAGACGGCCGGCATGAGAGAGGAGATCTGCCATTCGCCCGACCCCTGCATAGTTCTGGCAACAAGCGGTATGATGTCCGGAGGCCCGGTCCTGGAATATTTCAGAGAATGGGCGGATGAACCCAAGAACACGCTCGTGTTCGTCGGTTATCAATCGGAAGGCAGCATGGGACGCACGATACAGAAAGGGCGCCACGACATAACTCTGAACCATAAAGGAAGATCAATTACGCTGGACATCGAGATGAACCGCGTCACCGTCGACGGATTCTCCGGCCATTCGGACCGCAAGCAGCTGATGAAATACATAGCATCGCTCGATCCAAGGCCCGACAGGATAATAATAGGCCACGGAGAGGACCGGAAATGCACGGACCTCGCATCGTCTATCTACAAGAAGTTCAACATCGAGACCAAAGCGCCGCTCAACCTGGAAACGATAAGGCTGAGGTGATAGTCTGAGGTCTGTCGTAGCTATCACCGGCGCATCCGGGAGCATATACGGGATACGCCTTCTTCAGGAACTGCCTGGAGAGAAGATATTGGTGATATCCGAGACGGCAAAGAAGATAATCCCGCAGGAAACCGGCATGTCCGTCGAACAGGTCGAAGCTTTGGCTGACAGGGTTCTGGACGACGGCGATCTGTTCGCATCCATATCCTCCGGGTCCTTCAGATACGACTGCATGTTCGTCGCACCGTGCAGCGAATCTTCGGTGGCGAAGTTCGCTTCCGGGATATCCGACACCCTGATATCCAGGGCCGTTGCGGTTTGCATCAAGGAAGGTAGGAAGGTCATACTTGTTGTAAGAGAGACCCCGAAAAGCGCGATAATGCTTGAGAATGAGCTCAAGCTCGCAAGATGCGGAGTGACGATAATGGATGCCGATCCTGGGTTCTATACGCATCCAGGATCCGTCGAGGACGTGGTGAATTTCACGGTAGGGAAGTGCTTGGACAGAGTATCAGTAGACCATAACCTTTACAAAAGATGGGAATGAAACCTCTCTAGAATAGAGGTTGTTCGAATACCATAAATCGTATAATCATGATTATATAATCGTGATTATATACATTATTCATGGTATTCGTAGGCCGTACGGACGAGTTGGCAAAGTTTGGGAGCAGATATGATTCCGCCAATGCAGAACTGGTGTTCTTATATGGACGGCGCCGTGTAGGCAAAACCGAGTTCCTTCGCAAATTCTCAGAAGGTAAAGAAGCATTATTCTTCAGTGCGACCGAGTCATATGATAGTGAGCAGAGAGAAAGATTCAAACAAAGGATGCTTTCATTTGGTTTCGACGGGGAACCTTCATCGTTGAATGACTGGGAGGGCATTTTCAGAGGTTTGAGAAAACTGAAGTTCAAAGGCAAGAAATTGGTGATAATAGATGAATTCCAGTACATCTTCACAGGCAAACGAGCAGTGCCTTCGATCTTGCAGAATATATGGGATGAGTATCTTTCGCATGAGAATATAATGCTAGTGCTGTGCGGAAGTGCGATGAGTTTCATAGAGAATGAGGTTCTCGGAAGCAAGAACCCACTCTATGGGAGGGCCACAGCAATATTCAAAATGAGAGAATTGGCATTCGAAGAGGCAATGCAGTTCTTTCCTGACTATACGTTAAAAGAAAAGATCGTTGCATATGCGATACTCGGCGGCATACCATTCTATCTCAAGCAGTTCTCTTCAGAATTAGGTCTGGAGGAAAACATAAAACGGAACATATTTTCACGCGAGACCATCCTGTACAACGAGGCAGAATTCATGCTTAAGCAGGAACTCCGAGAAACATCCACATATAATACCATCATCTCCGCCATCGCTTTGGGCAATACGAAGCTGAATGAGATCAGTAAAAAAACGCAGATCAATGCCTCGAAGGTAAATGTCTATCTTAAAAACCTGATAGATCTGGGCCTCATCAGCAAAGAAAACAGCATATTGGACGCAATAAAGAAAAGTGCAAATGTGCAGAGAGGGCTGTACAAGATATCAGACAAGTTCTTCCGTTTCTGGTATAGGTACGTCTATCCCAACAAAGATGACGTAGAAGCGGGGGACATGAACCTGCTGATGAATGAGATCATTGAAAGTATAAACACCGACTATACCTCTCTGTGTTTCGAAGAGCTATGCATAGAGTACATCAGAAAAATGAATTCGAAACGGGAGTTGCCGTTCATTGCAAAACAGATCGGCAAGGTGTGGGCTAAAGGGTTGGAAGTCGACCTGGGAGCAACCGATGGCACCATACTGCTTCTTGGTGAATATAAATGGACGAACTCTCCTGTAGGCATTGATGTTCTGAACAGTCTGAAAGATAAAGTCTCAACATACAAAGAATTGTCCGGATATGAAAGATACTTCCTCTACCTATTCTCAAAGACCGGTTTCACAAAGGCAGTGATGGATGAGGCTGAACGTGGCGATGTCACTATTGTTGATGTAGATAGTATGTTCAAATCCTGAACGAATCTATAACTGATTTACTCCAGATATATCGCAGGCCTTCCCGGGACAGCAGCCCTTGATTTGTTCTGCGGGTCGTAAGCATCCTTGTCATCTGCGGAGAATACGATCACTTCAGCATTCATGTCTTCGCTTAGGAAATCCTTTGCCGATGCCAGCAGAGAGTATTCGTCGACGCCCATCATATCCCTCTTGGAATCCAGGGACGACCTTGTGAGATCCGTCACGACCTTCTTGACGAATTCCGACACCGCTTTCCCGTTCTTCCTCATCTCTTCATCCGCCATGCACTTCTTCGTAAGGGTCGGGATGTCCAGTGTGCCGTTATCTGCCATTTCCAGACCTATCCTCATGACTGCAGTCTTCCATGAAGGCGAGGTGTACAGGACTATCTTCTTTGCATCGGATGCAGTGACCTTCTTGATCTGCTGCACATCCGTCATCACGTCTCTGATCAGGGTTTCTCCGTACTCTGCGGATCCGGATACGGGCCCGGGCTCCGGAAGCTGCGCAGAGGATACAAGACCGTCGAATCCCACAAGGCTCCACATCTCCTCCGCCACATGCGGCGTTATGGGCGCCATGCATGAAATCCATATGCGCAGAGCTTCCGAAACGGTCTCTTTGTTGTTCCCTCCTCTTCTTCCGTACCATTTCAGGTCGTTCAGCATTTCGAAGTAAACCGCGGTCGCCATCTGCCTGAGGTCGTACTTCTCCATGGCTTTTCTCACAGACATCAGGTGGCCGTTGAATCTGGACATCAGCCAGTCATCTATCTCCGATGCCTCCTTCGCATCGCCGCCGGACAGCAGTTCTTCGACTGTGCCCATTATCCTGTCAAGCCTTTGACGGTACGTCATGACATTGTCTTCGCTCCACTCGACATCAACGAACATGGACGCGATGTGTGCGTAATACAGCCTCATGCCGTCCACTCCGAACTGTTCCACCGCTCCGGGTATGGGCTGTGCGCCGCCTTTGGATTTTGCGATCTTCTCTTTCTTCCCTGTTATGTACCAATTTACGAGGATGCCTTTCGGCTGCATGGAATCCGGGAGTATCGCACGGTGGTTGAAGAGGAACACAGGGAAGTGCACGGTCATGTGCTCTTTGCCTCCGAGGTTCATGTCCAGAGGGTACCAGTATTCCACATCCGACCTGATGCTCGCCAGGATGCTTTCGGGCACCTTTGTGTTCTCCGAAACTTTCTTCGCATCCCCCTTTCCGAGCACCACATGATCAAAGAACTCCTCGGTCATGTTGTCCGGAGATATCCTGCCGTCATTGGCGTAAAGTGATATTATGTAATACAAAGGATACAAGGTTGAGTCCGATATGGCCTCTATTATCCACTTGTCATCGAACGGGAACCTTGTGCCGAGCCAGTTGCCCTGCCTTACGCAGGCGCGCTCCCTGAACCATCTCAATGTTGCATGAACGTTCTCGTAAAATTCCGGAGGGTTCATGTCCATGTCGTAGCAGTGCTTGTCCGTCCTTTCGGTAAGTTCCTCGTTGCCGTAGTCTATGAACCACTGGTCGTCGATCCTTTTTACGTTCACGGGCCTGCCGCATCTGCAGACGACCTCTTCGGTAAGGTCGTAGAATATCTCCGCCTCTCCCGAGTCCAGCATGGCCTGCTTCATCTTCTCTTTGGCCTCTTCCACCCTCATGCCCGAGAACGGACCGCTGGTATCCTTCATGCGGCCTATGTGGTATCCGTCCTTGTATACCTGCTTCTTGGCCTCATCCAGCCTTGGGTCTCCGGGTTCCTTTATTCCCATCCTCTCTATGATGTCCTTCGCAGGGAAGTCGCCGTAACCCTCGATCGTTATTATCGAGATGGGCTCCACAGAATCCACCAGGGATCTCGAAAGGCCGTATTCCTCTGCCATCGATGGATCATTCTTCAATGCATCCAGCGAGATCCAGTCATCAGGTGCGTCGGAAGGAACGGATGTGACGAGTCCGCTCCCTACGTTCGGGTCGGAGAACGTTGCAGGGAACACGGGTATCTCGCGGTGTATCATCGGGGCTTCGCATGTCCAGCCGATCATATCCCTTCCGGATATGGGCTCAAGCATAGTTATGCCGTCTTTTTGCAGCTGCAGTTTCTCGGCTGCGGGCTTGGACACTATCCATGTCTCGCTGCCTTTCTTTATCCTTGTGTATTCGACATCAGGATTCACCCAGAAACATACCTGGCCGTATACGGTCTCGGGCCTCAGGGTGGCTGCGATAAGATATTCGTTCCCGTGTTTGAATTTCAAAAGGGTGTATTCCTGGACTTCCGCATTCCCGCCTTTGGATATGTCCGTCTCGGAAGCATCGACCGCTACAGGTCCGTGCACCGGGCAGGTCGGCGAATAGTACGGTTTCTGAATGAGCAGACCGAGGTCGTTCAGTTTCCTGAACTGCCACTGTATGAACTTGCCGTAATCGGGATACAAGGTGCATGTGAACCTCCTCCAGTCGGCAAGGAACCCGAACCTTTTCCAATAATCGTTAACATATACGGTGTTGAAGTAATCCACGACCTTCATCGGGTCTTTGAGATCATCGAGTTTCTCCCTCGGGCATCCGTTCCTTACAAGGTAGTCTATGAAATCCAGATCGTTGTTGGCGACCTTCGATGCCAGAGTTATGGCTCCGTTCCCTGTTGCGTGGGTACCGACCGGGAAAAGCACGTTGTATCCGGTCATGCGCTTGTATCTGCCGATGGCGTCGGTGTACGTGTAACCTCTGAGATGTCCTACATGAAGGAATCCGGTGACCCCGGGGTATGCGAAGATCATCATGAACTTCGGTTTCTCAGCGTCTCTTTCCGCATGGTCCAGCTTACTGTCTGACCATTTCTTTTGCCACTTCCTTTCCATTTCGCCGTAATCGTAAGACATCTGAGCACTCAGCCGTTTTTACGCTCTAATATGTCCGTCCATTAAATAATATTCCGTGCGAGGTCTTCATAAGACCATAATTTGTAAGTGACGGCTGAGCGTGGATATTTGCTCCGCGAGAACGATCCGCCAAATTAACAGTGCCCTTTAGGAGTAAAGTCACCTCGGGAAGTTCAATAAGCTCACGGGCTCGAATTTTTGCCAATTGGTCCGATTCAGAGTTCAATGCTTACATACGGCCAAAAACCGTAACAAAACACGGCCAAAAACCGTAATACAGTACAAAAATTTCAAATATGTTAATATATCGAACGACGATCCCAGAATCGTGGGAAAATATCTGAGCAGAATAGTCGATCAGGAATTGAAACTCAATCTCGAATCATCCGGCGCAGTTCTGATAGAAGGTCCGAAATGGTGCGGAAAGACGAGGACGGCGGAAGAACAGGCATCCAGTGCGATATATCTTCAGGATACCGATAAGAGAAAACAGTATTCAAGGATCCTCGATACGAAACCATCTATTCTGCTGGATGGAGAAGCGCCGCGTCTGATAGACGAATGGCAAACCGCACCGATACTTTGGGACGGCGTTCGTTTTGCTGTAGACAGACGCGGAATGCCGGGGCAGTTCATACTTACAGGTTCATCCGTACCCGCAGACAACGCCACCATGCATACAGGCACCGGACGGATCTCAAGGATGCTCATGCGGCCGATGACTCTGTTCGAGTCATCGGAATCCAACGGCCAAGTCTCATTGGGAACGCTTTTTGAAAACAGCAGTGGCATAAGCGGGAGATCCGATCTTACGCTGGACAAACTCGCATTCGCACTCGTAAGGGGCGGATGGCCAGCTTCGGTAGGCGAGATCGGCACGTCCGCCTTGCGCCACGCACGCAATTACGTGAATGCGGTTATGAATACCGATATTTCGCTGGTGGACGGAGTCGAGAAGGATCCGAATAAAGTCCATAAGCTCATGGTGTCCCTTGCACGCAACGTGTCTACAATGGCAAAACTGAAAACTATACTGGATGATGTTTCAGGGGATGAACACAGCGATATAAATTCAGATAAGACCGTCAGCACATACCTGAATGCATTAAGGCGGCTGTTCGTCATAGAAGACCTCCCCGCATGGGAGCCGGACATGCGTTCGAAAACCGCATTGAGAACATCCTCCAAACGCCATT
>JAISVN010000032.1 GCA_031271555.1 Candidatus Methanoplasma sp. | reverse complement strand
AAGTTCATAATAATCATCAGTTTCAATGGTTACATCAGCTGCACTTGCAAATCCGCTGTTGTTTGATCCGCCGTCATTGACCGCTATTCCGAAGAACAGCGTCGCCAAAAGTACGAAGGACAGGAGGATCGCACCATTTCCAAGGCTCATAGAGCGTATGGACATCACTCCCCCCCCCCCCGTGCCGCTTATTTTCTGCTTTAATTTTAGTCTCTTTCATGTTAAAAACACCTGTAAATTATGTAATATATACAAAGTTGTACTAATTTATACTGAATATGTAAATATAGAATTTATATATTTCCTAATGACAACCTTAAGCGTACTATTCCGATCCCAAAAATCCAAGCATGAAATGAGCTATGAAATGTGGATTTGGAGCGGCCCTATCATCTGTGTATTCGCACAAAACTCATCAATCCTTCTAAAAATACGACCGTCAGATCATTTATGCAATGCTCTCTCCGGCTAAGAAACATTAATAAACAGCGGTCCAATTTGATTGACGGGAAACGCCGATGGCAAAAGAAATAATCATCATAGGTTCGGGCGGCGCTGGCATGACTGCCGCTTCATCAGCCAGAAAGACCGATCCGAATGCGAACATAACTGTTTTCACGGAAGATACTGACGTTGCGTATTCCCCTTGCGTCATACCTTGGGTCATCGAGGGCAAGGTCTCCTGGGAAAGCATGGTCATGCACACTCCGGAGTACTATTCGAAGAATAAGAACATAAAAATATTCACGGAAACAAAGGTCGAATCGGTAGATGATTCCGCAAAGACCGTTACCGCCGGCGGAAAAATATATAGATACGACTCCCTCGTGATAGCGACCGGAAGCAAGGTCTTCGTTCCGCCGATAAACGGTACGGATCTTGAGGGGGTTTTTGTCGTCAGGACCGTTCGGGACGGAAAGAACATACAGTCCTATCTGAAAGATGTGAAGGCTGTTGCCATATGCGGTGCGGGCGTCATAGGGCTGGAGATCGCCCTTGCCTGCAGGCAGCTCGGCAAGGATGTCACCGTCATAGAGATGATGGATCAGGTCATTCCGCGCATTGCCGACAAAGACATTGCCGACGATATACAGGGATATCTCAAAGGCAAAGGGATCAAATTCGCTATGAAGGCGCCGGTGCAGTCTGTAACGGGGAACGGAAAGGTCTCCGGCATCGTCGCAGGGGATGAAGAACACCCCTGCGAGATGGTCATATTCGCAACAGGAGTACGGGCCAACATCGACATACCGAAACAGATCGGCCTCGACATCGGGCAGCTCGGCGCGGTCGTTGTATCCTCTTCGCTCCAGCCTTACAAGAAAGGGCGCCTGGTCCCCGACATCTATCTTGCGGGCGACCTCATACAGTGCGAATGCGCAGCGATGCTCGGGCCGACAATGAGCCAGCTTGGGTCCTCGGCTGTAAGGCAGGGCAGCGTCGCAGGAAAGAACGCGGCCGGAGGGAAGAGCCTCTTCGGACCGGTGGCCAGCCCGTGGGTGAGCGTCATCGGAGAGAAGCAGATAGCCGGCACGGGACTGTCGCTAGGACTGGCATCGTGGTACGGAGCGGATGTCGTCGCGGGAAAGGCGGAGGGCCTCACAAGAGCCAGATACTATCCCGGAGCCACGAAGATGACCGTGAAGATCCTTGCGGATGCAACATCGCACAGGATCATCGGCGCGCAGATAATAGCCGGAGAGGAGGTCACCGGAAGGATAGATTGGTTGACTTCTGCGATAATGGCCGGCATGACGGCGGAAGACTTCCTGGTGCGCGCGGAGAACGCTTACTGCCCGCCCACTTCGATGGTGAAGGATGTTGTGATCTCGGCTGCGGAAGACCTTTGTTCGAAATTCAGGGTCCAGTGATCAAATGGAATATTCAGAATACAAGAGACTTTATGATGCTCTCAACAGACCGGAGGACATAGACCATTTCCTTGAGAAAGGCTACGACCAGAGGCTGCTGGAGACGCTTTACACCCAAAAGACGAGCAGGTACGTGAAGAAACACTTCCACTATGTCAAAGAACGTGCGCCCAACATGCTCAGGGAATGGAAGAAGGGCAGGACGCTCATGGAGATCGCCGACAAGTACAGGTTCCCTCCGATCCTCATAGCCATGTTCATATTCCTGGAGGACGGAGCTAACAAGAAGAGGTTCTGGGAATTCATAAAGGATCCCGACATGCTTGAGAGCAAACAGACCGCGGAAGAGGTCAGGGATGTTGTGAAGAACGACCTCGTATATTCTCCTCAGGCCAACGAAAGGCAGAAGGAGAGGGGGATATGGGGCGAGACGCTCCTGCAGAACTGGCTGGACGAGCAGGGCATCAAATACAGGACGGAAAAAGACCTGCGCGGGGGAGAAGGGCAGAAGACACCCGACTGCCTGCTTGACGAACCTATGAACTATGACGGCAAAAAGATCTGCTGGATAGAGAGCAAGGCCTCATTCGGGGACAATGTGGAGTTCCGTTTCAACTCTAGGAAACAGCTCTGCCCCTACACCAAACTTTTCGGCCCGGGCCTCGTCGTCTACTGGACGGGATGCCTGGACGATATGGAATGTCCCGAGGATGTCTACATCTCGGACATATCTGTCCTTGAAAAGAAACTTGAAAGGATCAGCGAGTGATCCTTTTCTTATATTCTTCCCTGAGCTCACCCATTGTCGCCGTCCTTTCCGCAAACGCGTTGTGCTTGTGTATGGACTCTTCGGACTCGCTCTTGACCATTACTTCCACATCATCCGGGAGGTCGGCATACCTCTCCACGATGGATTCCAGCGCACTCCTCACGACATCCTCGACGAATCTCGGGTTGCTGTGAGCATTGATCACGACCTGCCCCTCATCATCCCTTTTCAGAAGTTCGTACG
>JAISVN010000021.1 GCA_031271555.1 Candidatus Methanoplasma sp. | reverse complement strand
GATGCGCATCCGTAGGCGCGGGATGACTTGACCCTCTTAGCAAGTTCGAACGATGAGGGGTGCGCTCCATTACCCATGTAGATCATTAGGAAGAGATTCTTCATGTTGGCCTTCCTGATGTGGATCCTGGATCCGTTCTTGTATGCCCCTTTCCCTTTCTCCGCAGTGATGACATCACCGGTGGCCAGGTTGCGGAGGTACGCCGTATGGACATCCGACATGGATTTGGTGCCTATTGCCATGGATATGGTATAAAGCGGAACGCCGGCGACCGCATTGGATGTGCCGTCTATCGGATCCAGCACAAGCGTCTCTTCACCGCCGTTGTCCACGAACCCGATCTCCTCGCTCAGGACATTGAGGGGTATCTTGTTCCTTTCCAGGAAAGAAAGGACAGTGTTCTCTGCGATCTTGTCTATCTGGGAAGTGGATGTGCCGTCAGCCCCCATGCCTATGCATTCTCCCCTGCACTTCGAGTCCGGGATCTTCTTTATCGCTTCCTCCACCGCATCGGCTATATCGCTGAGGACGTCCAACATGAACCTTAAAGGGGAGGTCTCGATATATTGCTCTTTTGATTACGGGCGTATCGCCCATCATTGACTAAGAAGGGGCCGTTCCTCTGCATAAGGGGACGAAGTTGGAACAATGGATGCGACCTCAAAACATTTTTAATGTCAGGCATCCATCTATTTCTGCGGTGGTTAACGACCCCGAGGGGTCGGATCCATAACGTGGATCAAAGTTTACCCGTATGGGGTCAGTTCCTGATCGTGATGACCAGGTCCCCGATCCTTATACGGACTGTGGGTCCATTTTGGTAGACGGCTACGTTATCACCCCCCGCCAGATGGTCCCGGGTGCCGGCCTGTACTAGAGGCCCGAACCCGGGCTCCCCATCCAAAACGGCAATGGAATAAATTTCAAATTCTGGATATATGCCTTATCAGGGGGTCTCCGAAAAGTCCGAAAGTGGATCCGGATCCTGAACCTCCTTTTGTTCCAATGCTGGCCGAGTCTTTTTCCGCATCAGCGATATGGTCGCGAGGACCATCAAAGATATGCCTGCGGTAACTGCGAGATAGACGCCGATATCCATGTGGTCGATCAGCCGTATGTCTGCGATCAGGTCTGCATTTACAGAAGCCTGATCTTGGATTCGGGGTAGAACGCATAGAGAAGAGCCGATATCAGGACCGACAGCCCCGTTACGAGGACGCCGATCGAGCATTTCCTCTCATGTTTGACGAATGACAGCACTGCGGATATCAGCGCTGCCGACGACGCTGCGAGGACAACCAAGGGCGCATATATGAAGTACCCTGAGTCCGGATAGCCATGCTGCTTCGTGAAGAACTCGTATCCGGTGTAGTCGAACTGTATGATGACATAATCCAGACTGAACCATGTCATGAACACGCTTATCACCCCTACGGCCGCGGCGGCGATCGTCATTATCTTTAGAATTTCAGTGAAATCCACTCCCTCCCTATGCACAGACACGGCAATTAATGTCTGCGGTTAAAGAGTATGGCACTGTTATCCCTACTTGTGCATAAGCATCCGCTGTAAACGTGTGCATGCTGGCACGGTGGCGTGCATCTATTTTAAACCATGACATCATTACTTAACCAATGATCCCAATAGAT
This sequence comes from Candidatus Methanoplasma sp., assembly GCA_031271555.1. Lineage (GTDB taxonomy): Archaea > Thermoplasmatota > Thermoplasmata > Methanomassiliicoccales > Methanomethylophilaceae > Methanoplasma. Next base: position 3,623 of record JAISVN010000021.1, on the reverse strand, counting down.
CATACGGGCGGTTACGTATATACGGAGAACAATAAACTATACACCCTGTCGTCGAACCCCGGCATAAGAGTGTACGGAGAGAAGACAGTGAAACTCTCCGACTACGAATACCGTGAGTGGAACCCCCGGAAAAGCAAGCTCGCAGCTTATATAAAGGCCGGCGGCAGAACATTTCCGCTGAACAAGGACAGCAGGGTCCTGTACCTCGGGGCCTCCAGCGGGACCACCGCCTCTCATGTATCGGATATTGCCTCAGACGGCAAGGTCTACTGCATAGAATTCTCCCCGAGGATGTTCAGGGATCTTGTGAACACCTGCGCCACAAGGCCGAACATGCTGCCCATATTGGGGGATGCGGTCAACCCGAGCGAGTATCAGTTCGCGGTCGGACCTTTGGACATGGTATACTCGGATGTCGCCCAGAAGAGGCAGGTCGACATAATAGCGGATAACATGGACCTTTTCAACACCGACATCGGCATGGTCGCCATAAAGGCCAGGTCGGAGGATGTCACTCTGCAGCCGTCCGAAGTGTACAGGGCATCGGAGAAGAGGCTGACGGACAGGGGTTTCGAGATATTGGAATCCGTGGACCTGGAGCCTTACGAGAATGCCCACAAGATGCTGGTCTTCAGACGGGGCTGATATGGACACCGTATACACAGTGGCCTTCAGTGGAGACAAGTTCCTGATGGTATTCAACAAATTACGCGGCGGATGGGAGATGCCCGGAGGCAGGATCGAAAAGGGGGAGACCGTGAGGGGGGCCGCAATCAGAGAATTCAGGGAAGAAGCCGGATACAGCGTCAATATAATAAGGACCGCATTCCTCGGATACTGCTACGTATGCGCCGGCGAGGTCCTCGACAAACTGGATCTGAACCCGGAGATGAGGTCTAAATTCTTCTCTTCCGTCCCAAAAAAGGTATCTTTCGACCCTGCGGAATACGACGAGGTCATTCCCTGGGCCCGCTCGATAGTTTTCGGCTGCGGATGTTCGAATAAGGTCGTCTGGAAGGACTGACCCTTGCGCTTTGCATTTCGGCAGACGTGATCATCTCCGCAATAAAGCTCAAACCTCTGAAGGATTTGACACGAACGTTGATAGGTATAAATATACTAAGTAGATATATACTAAGTTATACAACCTATCTAAAAGGTGTCCTATATGATGGGCCTTCCGAATCTGAACTACAACGGCAGCCGAGTGAGCCCCGTGCAGCTCATGGTGCTGCTTTCGGTGCGCAAGGAGAAGAAGTACGGGTATGAGATAATAAAGGACCTCAGAGAGATATTCGAGGGGGTCTGGGAACCCAAGACCGGGGTCATATACCCTGTGATAAAGAAGCTGCAGGAGACAGGCATGCTGACCTCCGAGATAATCGAGGACAAGGAATACTACTCGGTCTCGGCCGGAGGCATGGAATGGCTCATAGAAGCCTTTCCGGCGCTCGGCGCGATGTCGTCCGTTGGAATAAGATTCCTCACGGCGCTGGCGGAAGCGGGCGAAGACCTCGGGATCAGACCGAAGGATCTCACAGACCCCGATGAACTTTCGAAGGACGACAAACTGAGGATGCTTCTCGAAACAAGGAACGTTTTGGAGAAGGACCTGATGAAGCTGAACGAGATGATAGAGAAGATGGCGGGCGGGAACTGTGAACAGCATAATTGAGGTAAGAGACCTTGTCAAACGATACAGCAAAGACGTGCTTGCGGTCAAAGGCATAAACTTCGATGTGAAAGAAGGCGAGGTGTTCGGATTCCTCGGGCCGAACGGGGCCGGAAAATCGACCACGATATCGATGATCACCACACTCCTGACGCCCACATCCGGAACGATAACCCTGGACGGCATGGACATCGTTAAGGATGCGAACAAGGTCAGAAGGTCGATCGGGCTCGTCCCGCAGTCGCTGACGGCGGACGACGAACTCTCGGGGAGGGAGAATATGCAGCTGCAGGCGGACCTGTACTGCGTGCCCAGGAGCATATCGAAGGAAAGGATCGACGAACTCCTTAAGATAGTCAAACTGGAGGAGGCGGCCGAACGGAAGGTGGACACTTATTCCGGCGGGATGAGGAAGAGGCTGGAATTGGCGGAAGGGCTGATACACCGTCCGAAGATACTGTTCCTGGACGAGCCCACGCTGGGACTTGACGTACAGACCCGCGAGATAATATGGGAATACATAAAGAACATGAAGGAAGAGAACAACATGACGGTGTTCCTCACCACCCATTATCTCGAGGAAGCGGACTCGCTCTGCGACAGGATAGCGATAATCGACGAAGGTGAGATAAAGGTCATCGGGACCCCGTCGGAGCTCAAGGACTCGCTCGGAGGCGATGTGATAAACGTCACCATAGAGGACGATGCCGACCACTCCCCCGACATAGAGAAGATGGAGAATGTGTCAAGTGTTTCCAAGGACGGACACGCATACAAGGTCAGGACCTCCGAAGGGAACCGCACCATGAGCGACATACTTTCGGCATCGGTCGACAAAGAATGGAGGATCAAAGCGATATCGCTGCATGAGCCGAGCATGAACCAGGTTTTCCTGGAATACACCGGGAAATCCCTGAGGGATGAGGACAAAGGTTCCACCAAGATGGAGAGAAGGAACCAGGTCCTGCAGAACAGCAGGAGGAAGTGAAATGCAGGACGGGACATATCTGAGCCAGACGCTCTCGCTAGTCGTGAGAGAGCTCAAACACTGGTACAGAAGCAGGATGCAGATGTTCATGGTCGTGATACAACCGCTCATCTGGCTGGGCCTGTTCGGTTTCGCCATGAACGGGCTCATGAGCCAGTTCGCCACGGGCCTTGACTACTTCAGCTTCCTGGCCCTGGGCATGGTCATAATAACCGCCCTCACCACCTCCATGAATGCGGGTATGTCGCTCATATGGGACCGCAGGTTCGGATTCCTCGACAAGCTCAAGGCCGCGCCAGTACCAAGAGGAGTGATCCCTCTGTCGAAAGTGCTGGCCACGACCGTGAAGGCCGTGGTGCAGTCGCTCCTCGTTCTGGTCATAGCGCTGATCCTCGGCCTGAGCCCGGACGGACTCTCAGTGGTAAGCATACTGACCATCGTCGTAACCGTGGTCTGCGTAGCGCTCACATTCTCGTCGATCTTCGTAGCAATGGGACTCATGATAAAGAGTCAGGAAGTGCTGATGGGAGTGAACATGCTGCTGAACCTCCCGCTGATGTTCGCGTCCGGCGCGATGTTCCCGACAACTGCGCTTCCCGATGCTCTGAAGATAATAGCCAACGGGAATCCCCTGACGTACGCCGCGGATGCCATAAGGCACTCCTGGGGAGGAATGGACCAGATGATATCCATAACAGGGCTTTCTCTCGGGCAGGACCTGATCATCATGGCCATGATCGCAGCCGCCGTGACCCTGGCCGGAATGTTCTTCGCCAGGAGGGCGCTGAAAATGGAGTGATGGTGACCGCCCGAGACCCGGACCATCACGCAGCCAGAATAGGATGATCATATCTGCTTTTGTACGTAAGAAACCTTTTTAACCAAACATTTTGTTGTTATCAACGATCGATTTGCGGATAGACCAGCTCATACTGGATGTGTTCGGAGAGTTCTCTGCTTTCA
>JAISVN010000025.1 GCA_031271555.1 Candidatus Methanoplasma sp. | reverse complement strand
GACAACTGAAATTGCAGGTGCGATGGCAAGTCATACGCAACGGATTTTCTGAGCAAAGATGGTGCCGAGCTGCTCGCAAGAAAAATAAAAGAGCGATTCTGTGTACTGTTATTCCTTCTCTCCGATAATTATGTGGTATTCCTCATCGCTTTGTTCGAAAGTGACGAACAATCCGGCTTTTCCGAACATTGCGCTGAATTCCACCAGAAGAGGAAGCACATCCCCTTCTATCTCATGGCCCCCTTGGGCATGGACATGGTTTATATGCTCTCTGGATGACGAATGTGCAATGGCGAGCCTGCCGCTGACCTTAAGAGCCTTGGCAAAGATATCCAAGGCCCTCTGATGATCCTTGAAATGAGGGAAACAGGAATAGCACATGATTATGTCGAATTCGTTGTCAAAATCGAGGTCATAGACGTCAGCAGCCTCAAAGACCACAGACGGATGTTTTTCATGCGGGAACTTCATCACGCATTGGGCTATCATCTTCTCCGAGAAATCGACCGCGAGCACGGAACCGCCGGTCAGATATTTTTCGTAGAACGGGATCATCACGCCTGTGCCGGTACCCACATCGAGTATCCTCTCGTCCCCTTTCAATCTTAAAAGCGACGCTATGTAATCCACTTTGTCCTGTTCATGGATGGTTATCTTATCCCATATCTCCGCATGTTTGTCGAAGAATTCTCTCTGGCCGTCGTTCTTAGAGTCGCAGTGCCCGCAGCGTCCGTGTTCCATTCTATCACTCATTTAGGTATCACAATGGGTATCCCTTTGACATTTTCGACATAGGCATCCACATGATATGCCGACCTTATGTTCTCTGAGGTTATTATCTCATGGCCTCCGGCGGCGAATATCCTGCCTCCGTGCATCATCACGAATCTGTCCGAGTAGCGGACAGCAAGATTGAGATCGTGTATCGTCATTATCGCAGCCATGTCGTTCCTTTGGACTATTTTTCTTATGGTTCTCATTATCATATGCTGATTGGAGACATCGAGACTGCTGGTGGGTTCGTCCATGAGTATGACCTCCGGCTGCTGCGCAAGGGCCCTGGCTATCTGCACTAGCTGGTACTCTCCGCCGCTGATCTCATCCACATACCTCAGGGAGAGATCGCTCAGGCCCATCAATCCTATTATGCGGTCCGTGAGCTTCAGATCCTTCTCGGATGCATCCCACTCTATGTACGGCCGTCTTCCAAGCAGGACCGCATCGAACACGGTCATCCTGGAGACCTCCCCTCTCTGAGGGACGTATCCCATCTGTTTCGCCGCTTCTCTCCTGCTTATCCCGTGCATATCGACGCCGCCTATCATGACGCTTCCGCCTTTCGGCTCCAGGACCTTGTTCAGGCACTTCAGCAGTGTGGTCTTCCCCACGCCGTTAGGTCCCAGGAGGGTCAGCACCTGGCCTTTGTCCACATCGAAAGTGACATCTTCCAAAGTCGGTGTGCTGCTGTATGAGAACTTTATGCCGCAAGCCTTGAACAGCATCACCTGTACCTCCTGATAAGCAGATATATGAACAGCGGACCTCCGAGCATGGATGTTATTATCCCCACGGGCAGGATCATCGGATGCATTATGTTCATTCCGACGACATCGGATATCAGCATTATCAGCGCTCCCAATATGATCGCCGCAGGTATCAGGTATCTGTGGTCGCCGCCGATTATCATCCTGGCGATATGCGGCCCCAACAGGCCTATGAAAGCTATTATCCCGAAGAATGACACTATCACCGAAGATAACAGAACAGAGAGGATCATCCCGATCGTTCTTTCCCTTTCGGTGTTGATCCCCAATCCTTTGGCCGTCTCCTCTCCTGAGTCCATGGCATTGTAGTCCCAGCGGCGGTAGACGAAATAGAGGGAAACAGGAAGCAATACGATGAACACGATCAGGTTCAATTCCCATGTGCCCCTCATCATATCGCCGAATGTCCATGAGATTATGTTCGCCAGCTGGGCGTCCGATGCTATATACTGCATGAACGACAGGCCAGCAGTGAAAATGGCGCTGATGGCGATCCCCGCAAGGACCATGGTCTCAGCACTCACTCTCGTGATCCTCGTGAGAAAAAGTATTATCGCAGTCGCCAGAAGGCTGAACAGGAATGCGCAGATCGTTGTGATGTATGGATTGTCGATGGAAATGCCTGATGTGATGCTCGACCCTGCCTGAAGGAATATTATCCCGAAGGAAGCTCCGAACGCTGCAGCGCTGGACAATCCGAGTGTATATGGGGAGGCGAGTGGGTTCCTCAGGATGCATTGCATGACGACGCCTGCCACAGCAAGCCCTGCACCCGCCAGTATACAGGCGATTATACGGACCATGCGTACGTTCCAGATTATCCCCCCGTCGCCATCCATGTTGAGGCTGAAGATGTGTCCGAGGACATCCAGGAACGAGATTTTCATCGAACCTATGTTGGCTGCTATGATCACTGTTGCAAAGAGAACGATCAGGCAGAACAGGATGAACCATGATTTTTTCTTTATGTATGATCGGTATTCTTTGAAATTGGATGATGTTTCTGCAGGGTCATCTGAACGGAGGTTGTATATGTCGTCTGTTTCAACTTCGACGATTGTCCTGTCGTGCGTGATGACCACCTGCAGTAGGAATTGGTTTACAGCGAGACCTTTCCGCAGCCTCCGCCCATTTGGGCATTCGCTATATCGGAATAAGTAACTGTTGTTCCGGGATAGAACAGTTGGATTATCTCATTGGCCTTCTCATTGAAGTTTCCTACGACATCCGGATGTATGACGCTCGCAACGAAATAAACATTGATCAATTGGTTGATCCAATTGGTCCCCCATGATTTGTAGACCATGGTCTTGTATACATTTCCGTTGGAAACAGCATCGACCCTCTCGAGGATCCTCGCATTATCCTTGATGTATTTCTCTGCTGAAGCCAGCCCCCCTCCGTCAATGAATATTATCTGAGGGTTCTTCGAAACAACCGTCTCGATGTCTGTGTTGTACGGTTGTTTGCCACTTACCGATTCATACACATTGTTGAGTTTGGAGTATTCGAACGGCAGGTAGTCTCCAGACGTCTTCAGGAAACCTCCTGGGCCGTAGTAGTTCATCCCGCAGACATATGCCCTTTCGTCAACTGTACCCACATTGTTCCATATGCTGCTTATCATGGTTTTTATGCCATTGACCAGATTTTCTGCTCTCTTCTCTTCTTTGAACAGTTTGCCGAGCATAATTATCTGATCATACATTACATCCGAATCGAATTCAACATCGGCGTTTATGGCGAATACCGGAACGCCGTATTTATTCTGCTCATTGTCAAGGTCTGAGACACTTATCGTGGAGGAAATCACGATATCTACATTTGCTCTTATGACCTGTTCAGGATCGTTCGGATCAACGACCGGCAGACCGCTGAGAAGATCGTTCAATACGAACGTGTGCGTCCTGCTGTCCGTTCCTTTGAAACTCTCATTTATATCAAGGTGCGTGACTTTTTTGACAGCATCAAAATATGATACAAGTTGCAGTGAACAGGATTTTATCGCAAGTATGGAGTCAATCTCATCAGGAATGGCAACCTCTCTGCCTCTGGCATCTGTGATGTATTGTCCTCCATCTGCACCGTTGTCACGGGTAAGGGCGTATGCAACGCCAACGCCAGCCAGCACAATTGCCGCTGCGGCAATGATCGCAATCAGTTTGTTATTCATCTTCATTCCCTCATCTATTTCAGTAACACCATATTGAAAAACGTGCTACTTAATACTTCACACCGGAATCGATGGAAGTCTGCGATATGCCGCATCATTCGCACTATATGGTAAGGTCAGCTATAAATGATATTAAAAATAACTAAATTGGTTTGAAAAGGGTTTGATCTAACATCAGCCCAAAGGCAGTATCGTTCTTCCGTGCTGTTCGTTCAGTACCTCTCCGAATGCGGTGTACATCGCAATGCCTCCGCATATCACTCCGACAACTCCTGCCACGTAGGCTATGCTGGAGATCCCGGAGATGTCCTTTATGGCAACGACAAAGAA
>JAISVN010000127.1 GCA_031271555.1 Candidatus Methanoplasma sp. | reverse complement strand
GGTGCACTCGAGATATGGGAGATGTCAGGATGCATAGAGGTAAGGGGCATGGACCTGGACTCTCCGGATCTTCTGCCGGACGTGCTGTCCGCATTGGACCGCCTCATGGGTTTCTTCGGCATGAAGGGCGTGGACATAGTAAGGATACGGGAGATACTCGGGACAGACGCATCCGAGCTTGACGATGAAAAAGTAAAGTCCCTGACCGACAGCGGATACAGATACGTCAATGGATTCTACGCCAAAGGCGACTTCGTCGACAGGGTCATGACGGATGAGGAGCACATCCGATACGTCTTCCAAAAGCAGAGAGTGTCCAAATCATCAAAGTTCCACAGCGTCGATGAGGCCGTGAAGGCAAGAGGCTACATAAGGAACGATCAGGAAATGGTAACGAGGGTCTCCCAGAAGATACCGCTGAAGAAGATACTCGGAAAAGGGGACATGCTCAGGATGTCGCTGCTTCCAAGCTATGTTGGTTACACCACGGCCGAATTCGCACCTCTGTACCGCGCCGCCAAGACCTGCGAGCTGGAACCGGATGCGAGATCGATCATGGAGATGATAGGCGACAGGCAGCCCGTTTCGAGAAAGGAATTGATCGCGAACTCCCCGTTCTCCGAAGAAAGGACGCTGGAGCTGCAGTCTGAGCTGTCAAAGGCATCCATACTCTATCAGGACTCCGATTCCTTCTATTATCTTGTGCCGGCGGCTAACATCAGCAAAGAGAATGCAATAAAGGCGATAGTGAAAAGGCACTTCAGCGACTTCGGGATGTTCTCCGCAGAGGAACTGTCTCAATTCATTTCGGCAAGGATGTCCGTAGTAAGGAGAACGCTTTCGATCCTTGAGAAGGAAGGCTACCTTATCAAAGGGTTCTTTTTGAAGGACGATCCGACCCTGAGATGGATGCTTAAAGAGGATGCCGACACGATCCCAGAACCATTCGATGAGATGCTGCTTCTGAACACCCAGGATAACCTGCACATATACCTAAGGGATATGATAAAGAAGGAATGCGGCTCGACTGAGTGCGTGGTGTTCGATGGAATAAAGATAATAGGCAGTTTCAGCGGGAAGATATCATCGTCCGGCGCAAAGGTCGAGGACTTCAAAGGAAGCGACAAAGCATACAGGCACATGAAAGAGACCGCAAAGGCCCTGGGCGTGAAGATCGAGGAAGTAAAGCCGCCGGAAGAGGAGGACTGGGACGTGTCCGAGTTCTATCTCAAGACGAATCCGGGAGCGATCTGACCTCGCAGGCCCCGGTTATGGCGGAACTGTGATACAGGAACTCCTGCGCATACCCCGCATATCTTCCGAACTTCTTCCTTCCGAATTCGGACATGGCCTTGTAGCTTCCGCTCACACCATACATCTCATTCAGGCTCTTTGAGATCCTGGCATCTATCGGGAAGGCCTCAAGGTGCCCGAACCCGAACAGCGCGACGCAGTCTGCGACCTTAGGTCCGACGCCGTTGATCTGCATAAGGCTGTTTACGCATCCTTCATAGCTCATTTCTTCGATGGCTCCGAGGTCTATCAGGCCCCTCTCCGCCTTATCGGCAAGCTCTATGAACCTTTCCTCTCTGTAACCCAGCCTGCAGACCGGGATCTCATCCTGTTTATCAAGTATCTGTCCTGGCGTCGGGAAGGCCCTTCTCTCTCCGAGGTCGCTGCCGAAAGTATCGCAGACGGATTCCACCATCTTCGCGATCCTTTTGACATTGACGTTCGTAGCAAGGACATAAGTGGCAAGGCATTCCCAAGGCTCCTGCTTGAGTATCCTCATGCCGGGGCATGATGAGGACAGCGAGGCGACATACGGGTCCGCATCTGATATCTCTCTGATTATCTCTGCAAGGTCATCATCGCTTCTGAAGTAGCGGAGCAGCATTCCCCTGTCCGAGCATCCTTCGGCCTTGAACCCTTCCGCATTCTCTGTAAGGTTGATGATACAGTTCTCCAGAACACCGTTCCATGTGTCGCCGGTCTTTCTCCACCTGTGGGCCTGCCCGCATCCAAGGGTGGGGTCAAGGGAGACATCGAGTTCTATCTGCACGTCCACAGCATCGCCGGAGTAGGCTAAAGGATTTGCTGTCGTACCGGTTTGAGAACTGGTCAATAATGAAATACGCGTAAGGTGTTGGCGGGTCATGCGTTTTGGACCTGCAGGATATCCGAGCGAGGGTAAGACACCGGAAGGATCCCTGAAATACACCCGGGAGATCGGCCTGGATGCTCTGGAAGTTGAATTCGTGAGAGGGGCCAGGATATCTCCTGAGAGGGCGAAGGAAGTAGGCAAGGCCGCGAAAGACCTTGATATAAGGCTAAGCTGCCATGCGCCGTATTTCATAAGCTTCAATTCCGACGACCCAGAGACCAGAGAGAAGAGCATAGGGTGGGTCATGGACACTGCGCGTGCGGCTCACAATCTCGGTGCCTACATCATAGTCATACATGCGGCATCGTACGGGAAGTCTCCGGGCACAGCATCAGCATCTGTCATTGAAGGATTGACCAAATGCAAAGAGAAGATGGACGACGAAGGCATTAAGGACGTGATCCTGGGCGTGGAAACAATGGGCAAGCAGGGTCAGTTCGGCACGCTAAAAGAGATCGCGGAGATCATGAAGGACGTGGACGGCGTGAGGCCGGTATTGGACGTTGCGCATGTGCACGCCCGCGGAGTAGGGTCACTGAAGACAAAAGAGGACATGGGCAGGCTCATCGACGAATTCTTTCCTTTGTGCGGCGATATAGCGCATTTCCACATCAGTGGCATAAAGTACGGCGAGAAAGGAGAGATATCGCACCTCCCGCTGAGTTCAAAAGAGCCGGACATGCAGATGTTGGCGGATATCCTCGAGGATTCGAAGCAGGACTGCACGTTCATATGCGAGTCCCCGCTCATTGCGCAGGACGCCGTGGTGTTCAGGGACATGTTTCCGAAATACAGGAAATGATGTTTGGGGCCAGCCGCAGTTATTCTCCCTCATATGTTGTGCCAATGCAGCTTGAATCGTATCCAAAAATGCTGCATTCTCAGATTCTGAATGGGGCTAAGCCAGAGCAGTCCGCGCAGGGCTTATGTAGACACAAAACCATTCCATTTTGGTTACAATGAAATACATGAAATACGAAGGCTGTTACATCGGAATAGCAAAAGAAGGATTCCCCATAATATGCGACCTACATCATGATGGTAATTTTGTGATATCCAGCGTGACGGATGACAAATTCTACCCCTTTGCGTACGGTAAATACGAAATCG
>JAISVN010000117.1 GCA_031271555.1 Candidatus Methanoplasma sp. | reverse complement strand
CAGGCGATCACCGTGGCAATGAACATATTATGTACCATGGGCAGACTCAATATGGAGATCCAGTCTGTCATTTTGTCTCCCCTCTGCAGCATGTGCACCCGCAAGCATCATCGTGCTCCGTTGTTTTCTTGTATCTTAGGAATTCGGGGGGACAGTGGAATCCGAATCTAACCATCTCGTCCGTTATCTCAGGAGAATCGTTGACAATGATGCCGCGATTCATGCAGGCTATCCTCTTCACACCATGGGATATGTTGCCGATGTCGTGCGTTATCATCATCACGGCGACACCATTCCTGTTGGCATCCCTGAGTATATCGTATGTGCAGTCCTTTATCTCCGGATCGAGACTGGCCGTTGGTTCATCAAGCATAAGGATCCTGGGCGATGATGCAAGGGCTCTGGCTATCATTACCCTTTGAAGTTGCCCGCCGGAGAGTTCCGAGATACTTTTGTCTTTTAGATCAAGGACTCCGACATAGTCGAGAGATCTGTATGCGGCTTCCTTTTCATCATGATTATAGAACGGCCGTAGCCCTTTTTTGAATCTCAGGCCCATGAGCACGATATCTTTGACCGATATGGGATATTTCATATCGACAGAGCTGCTCTGCGGAACATATCCGATATGCCTTATGCCTGTGGATATCGGTTCTCCGAATATCTCCACGGTCCCGGATAGGGGTGGAATAAGTCCTAAAATGGTTTTGAAAAGGGTTGTCTTTCCGCCGCCGTTCGGTCCAACAATAGCAAGGAAATCCCTGCTTTTGAGGTCGAGATCCAATCCCCCGAAGATTGGGAATCCCTCATAGCCGCCGGAAAGGCCCCTTATTTTTATTGGAGTTTCATCAACCATGCTGTTCCACTCGTAAATATCCTCCAAGATTGCGTAAACTTATTTAACTCCTTCAGGAACCTGCCGGCAGCGGGTCGAGGAGATCGTGCAGAGAGTGAGCAAACTTATCCAACTCCGCTATGAACGCACCCGCAGTGGGGTTGATCTCTTCAACGGTGAATCCTTCTCCTTCGAACAGGGACCTGTACTGGCTCGCAGTGTCGAACGGACTTACATAGATGGTCTTTTTACCGCCTTCTCCGAGGGAATACATTGTCTGTACCGTATCGATGGTAGGCGTGTCTCCTCCGCCTGCTTCTTCTGCAGAGTATATCTTCAGGAATGGATTGTCCTCGTTATATTCTGTGCCAAGGGTCTCCGTGGCAACCTCGTTCATGTAGGCCGCCAGGGGGTTCCATGCGTTGTGCCAGACGAATATCGTCTGTCCGGGAGCTTTCTCTGTGATTATGCTGTTTATAACACCTACGGCATGTTCCATGTAGTGGATGTACCTGTGGGCATCGATCTTGTCGGCAACATCGGGGAATGTCTCCTTCAGCTTCTCAGCAAGCCCTTCCGCAATGAACTCAAGGTGTTCCGGGCTGGCCCATACGTGGCTGTCATGGTTGTGAGCATGCTCTTCTTCTCCGTGGGCATCCTCGCCTTCTTCATGGACATGCTCTTCTTCACCATGGTCATGACCGGCATGCTCATCTTCTTCATGAGCGTGTTCTTCCTCGCCGTGGTCATGTCCTTCGTGTCCGCCTTCTTCTGCGGCCTCGATCAGGTCCATGCATGAAATGGTAGGGGTACTGAAACTCACGCCTTCTAGCATGGAATCTTCCCACTCGACACCGCTTCCGATCTTTACGAACAGTTTTGCGTTATTCAGGTATTCTACGGTGCTTGTCGTTGTGTACGCAGCATGGGGGCTGGTGTTCTCTTGCATAAGAACCTGAACGTTCAGGCTGTCGTCGGAAATTCTGTCTATTATCTCTTTCTCCCATCCCATCGTGACCACTACGTCACATTCCTTCTTGTCACCCGGGTTGTTGGTCAATACTATGAAGGCAGCCGCAACCACCACCACGACCGCCACCAACACTGATATTATTATGGCAGGTTTCATGAGGTCAATTCAGAGATTATCATTATTAAAACGTTACCAAATTATTAATAATTATTAAAGTTAAAATTGATTTTTATTATTAACTTTGGGCGGTCGTCACAACGGTCATGATGATCCTCCGGTTCTTTTGCAGCTTTTTATGAATATATCTATGCCCTTTGATTCTGTATAATCAAAAATATAAAATAAAAAAAGAGGAGGAAAATAGTTTAGTTGCTGTGGGGGCCCGCAGGCAGAGACACGGATCTATTACAGGTATTCCTTCCATAGAATGCCTTTGATATCGGGTGCAGCATGAACGCTCCTGCGCTGACATGTGTCATATGTCTGCTTTTTATCCCCGCCGCACCGGAGCTAAGCGCCGATGAAGGAGATGGCGGTGTCAAAGCAACACAGGTCAGTGATGGTGCCTTCGCGTCCATGGATTAAAGATGAAAAGGATTTTATTAAAAGATTATGGAAAAGTTATTAACTTATGCCGCATTTTCCTGTTTTAGTTATCAAGGTGGGCAATATGGGAATAATAAGCATTTCTTTGAATGACGAGAGCATCAAAGCGCTAGATGATATACAAGAGGCGTTCGGGCTCAAAGGCAGGAGCGAGGCGGTAAGGAGGGCGATCAATGCCGCAAAGATCGAAGCTCAGGACATCGAGAATCTTGAAGGGACCGTAGAGGGAGTGCTAATCATAGTCAAAAGGGACCATGCGGACCCATGGATGAACCTCATCCAGGCGAAGCACGAGAGCGAGATAAAGACGCAGCTGCATTCACACCTGGAGAACCACCAGTGCCTGGAGGTCATGGTGATCTCCAGCAGTGCCGAAAGATTGTCTTCGATGCTCAAAGAGATACACTCGACCGGCAGAGCAGACTACGTAAGGTTCGTCAAAAGTTAAGGTGCGTCTATAACTTTTAATATAGTATAACCCCTATACTACGTTCGGATGGGATGGTATGAGTGGTAACTCAAGTAAGAACAGCGTTAGCCCTCAGAAGGGCTTTTTCAAGCGCATGCTGAGTCAGGATGTCAGCAGAGGCGCTAAGCACTCGGAAGTCAGACAAAGGCACCCGGAGTTCGCAGTGTCAAGCGACACCGCCGTAACTCCCGGAAGAATGGTGAAGCCTCAGGAGACCGTGATATCTCCGGCTGTGAAGCAGCTCAACAAAGAAGGTTACGCGGTGTTCAACACCCCGGAGGGGCAGGACATATATGTCACGATCCAGCCGGATTCCGCTTTCTTCGAAGAAGAGAAACCCGCGATGGTTAGGATGGCCGGGGACAGGTTCGTCGGGAGCGGCAGACAGGCCGTTCCTGCGGAAGCGCCTGTGATGCAGGTACAGGAGCCTGAGTATGAGGTAATGATATTCGATCAGCCCGCCGACATATTCTCCAATGCATCCAGAAGAGAAGAGTACGAGGAGATAGACTTCAACGAGATAATAATCAAATCGAACGATTCTTTCGAAGAGGAGTTCGAACAGGCCCCGCTGTTCTTCAGACCTTCATCCGAAGAGGCATATGAGCCGATCATCGAGGAAACATTCATGATGGACGCGGCACCGGAATATGCAGAGACATCCACCGATGCTGTGGAAGAGGTCTCCGAGGCATCCTACGGAGGATACATGGAGATCCAGGAACAGGATGAAGAGATATCCGTGGAAGAGATACCGTTAACGGAGGCCCCCGCCGGACTTTACTTGGACGGCAACAGGCCGAATGATGTTGCGCTCACCGACGATGAAGAGTCGGATGAACCATCATCCTTCGTAGAGGTGTCAATGGAAGCTGAAACAGCCGTCACATCCGAAGCGGCCGTGCCAGCGGCAGAGATTCTGCTCCTGCCGTCGCCCTCGGAGGAACGCGCGATATACCAAGAGGAACCGGCAGCAGAGTTCGTCATAGAGGAAGCTTCTGAGACAGTGACCGAGACCCCCCTGATCATAGAGGTGGCGGATCCGGTCGCCGACATAATGAAACTGACCATCCCCGGACTCCGCATGAATGAGGAGCTTATGCTGGAGTTTACTCAGGATTGGGAGATGAAGATCCCGGAGGACGGTCTCGAATCATACGACTGCAGGTTCGCATTGAGGACCGAAGAAAGGGTCTCATAAGAAACACCCTTCGAATGCGGAAAGAACTGACGCAGCTGAACTCACATCCCGAAACCTCTTCATAAACGGCTTATTTCTAACTTTTCGATATATTATTCTTATAAACGAGGAGTTGTATCCCACTCCATGGATTTCGGACCCATACTCATAATGCTGGCTGCGCTCATAGTTCTGGCGCGTCTGGGTTCCGCGATATTCGCACGTTTCGGAGTGCCGGGGCTGATAGGGGAGATCGTGATAGGCATAGTCCTTGCCAATCTGGTGATCGGCGACTGGTCATTCCTGGGAATGCTCGGGATAGAAATGGGCGACGCCCCGAGTCAGAATTATGAGATCCTGGAGGTTTTCGCCGAACTCGGAGTGATATTCCTCCTGTTTGCGGTAGGGCTTGAGACCAAGGTCAAGGATCTGCTGTCCGTCGGGAAGGCGGCAATGCTGGTCGCCACAATGGGGGTAATAATACCATTCATAGCCGGGTTTGCTCTGATAGAGGTATACGAAGGGAACATGCACCATGCACTGTTCCTCGGAGCGGCGATGGTGGCCACAAGCGTCGGCATAACGGCGCGTGTGATCAAAGACATGAAGCTGATGGATACCAAAGAGTCGAAGATCATAATCGGTGCAGCCGTGATCGACGATATATTGGGGATGGTGGTCCTTGCAATAGTTGTGGGAATGACCGCATCAGGCGAGATGTCGATATCCAACATAGCTCTGATATCCATTGAGGCGGCTGTCTTCGTGATCGCAGTCCTGGCATCGGCAATGTGGGTCGTTCCGAGGATATATTCTTACTTCGAGGAAAGGAACAGGAAAAGGTTCGAGAGGACGGGCGAATCCCATTCAGGCGTCAATAAGCTCATACTCGCGATAGCGGTATGCCTGGGATTCGCGTGGTTCGCGGACATAATAGGATTGGCGGCGATAATAGGCGCATTCCTCGGAGGTATGCTCCTTGCCGAGTATGCATGGGAATGGAAGGTCGAAGAGAAGATAGAGCCGATAACGACCTTCTTCATATCGTTCTTCTTCCTGAACGTCGGAATGCAGGTGGACCTCGGGGAAATGGCCACAGGGTCGGCCGTATTGCTGGCAGCAGTCGTCATACTGCTTGCGATAGCGACGAAATACATAGGATGCTACTGGGGCGCAATGATCGACAAGACCCTCACCAAAGGATCAAGGAACATAATCGGGTTCGGAATGGTGCCTAGGGGGGAGGTCGGAATAATCGTGGCATCCATAGGCCTCGCATCGGGGGCGATGTCATCGGAGCTTTACGCAGTGGTCGTCATGATGGCCGTCGCCACGACAATAATAGGGCCGCCGCTGTTCGCAAGGGCTTTCAGAAAGAAGTATCCGCCGGAGTACAAACTGACTCCGGATGATATGACATGATGTTATGTCTGATGTGATAATCAATCAGACCGGCAGGAACACGGGCAGAAGAAGTATCAGCACCGTGAACGCTATGGCGACACCGATGACCAATTTGGGGTTGATCTTCAAACCTCTGTCATCTTCCGTGTCGAAGTATCTCATAAGTCCGGCGGATGATGCAAACCCGCCGTCGTTCTTCTTTGCCATTGTCAAAGGAATTGGGAATCAATATAAAAACCTAACGTGAAATTAGTCCTTCCAGCGTCAATATGTGTCAATATTTTGGAAAGCTATTGAGGGATGGCAATGTTATGTTTTTGTGCATACGCATAACATTATTCGTTCCAAAAATGCACTAAAAGTTTACATTTTTGGAACGAATATTTAATGATTACTTATATTTTGTATGTAGAATCGGGTTCGTTAATAGCATAAAGAATTCAAGTTTCTGATTCTGAACTGCTTTGTATTGTAGCATGTATGATGCCATATCTTAAACGGTGCCACATCAATGGTTTGACCGCACGCTCGATCTGAATCTTTCAGAAGCACAGAAGTAGATGGGACTGATCTCTATCGCCAATCCGACAACAAACAAGACCGCAATCACCATCAACCCACCTAATGTCAGGGAGAGCAGGGCACAAGAAAAGACCACTGTCAATATTCCCATGATGAATGAGATCTTTTCCACATTGTATTCGGACAATTCTTTCTTCGAAAATAATATGAAAGGGAAAAAGACTCTGATCTGTCCAAAAAATACGACCAGGCCAAGAATCATAACAAAGAACGAAAAGAAAACCACGATCCAGAATGCGTCATGCCTTAAAGTCTCGGAAGATCCGATGAGGTAAAATGATGCCACTGCCACCGTTGTCCACAAGAGTAATAGGATCAAAGCAGCTCTTTTCCGTCCTTCGACCATATGTGAACAATATCAACATCTATTTTTAATATTATCCAACTTTTCGTGCTTATTCACGTTGGCGGTCGGAACATACATTTGCGCAGTACTCGTCCACAACAGTTCCATCAACTACCGAAAATCTCTTTTATAGATGGCATATTACAAACGTGTTAACATGCATTGGGCAGACGTAGTTGCAAAAGAGGTCGCTGAAACCTGCGAGAAGCCGTTGATCGCAACAGGTATCAGCCCCACAGGCATAATCCATGTAGGTAGCCTGAGGGAAGCAATAACCGGAGAATCCGTGAGAAGCGCAGTGGAGGGGATGGGAAAGGATGTCCGTCTCATATACCTGATAGATTCGTTCGACCCTCTCAGAAAACGATACGACTTCCTGCCCAAAGAATACGAGAGCTACACGGGGATGCCGATATCGAAGATACCCTGCCCCCGCGGCAAACATGACAATTATGCGCACCACTTTGTACAGCCGTTCCTGGATGCCGTGGAGTCACTGGAAGTGAAATGCGAGATAATATGGACCCATGAACTCTATGAGAAGGGAGCATTCGCAGAGGCGATAGACCTCAGTTTCAAGAAAAGAAAAGAGGTCACCCAGATACTGCATGAGGTCTCGGGCAAAGAAGCGAAGGACGATTATGCGCCGTACAACCCCCTCTGTGAGAAATGCGGAAGATTCACTAATCCGATCTTCGAGACCTATTCATTCCCGACAGTGGAGTACCAATGCACATGCGGCCACCATGGGAAAGCAGACGTAAGGAAAGGGGACGGCAAACTCACCTGGAGGCTGGAATGGCCTGCAAAATGGATGATATTCGGAACATCAGCGGAGCCGTTCGGGAAAGATCATGCGGCCGCAGGCGGTTCCTACGACACAGGTAAGAGGATAGTCGAAGAGATATACGGCCACAAGGCGCCGTATCCGATCCCTTACGAATTCGTTCAGCTCAAAGGCAAAGGACAGATGCACAAGTCTACGGGATCATCGGTCACAGGGCTCGATGCGATAAACATGACTCCTCCGGAGGTCCTCAATTACTTGTTCCTGAGGGTCAATCCCGGCAAGGCCATAGACTACGATCCAGGAAAAGGTGTCCTCGACATGGCGGACGAGTACGACAGGATGGAGGGGCTATTCTTCTCCGGGGAATACACAGAGGTCGAAGAGAATTCCGTCCGTGCGTATGAGATCGCGCAGCACAACCATGTTCCTAAAGAACTGCCTCTGCAGGTCCCTTACAAGCACATCGTCAATGTCGTTCAGATGGCGGACTCATTCGAGGATGTAGTCGAAGTATTGGGCAGAACGATTGACCTGACCAAGGCGAACGACGAAGATATGAAAAGGATCAAGACAAGGGCCGACTGTGCAAGATTCTGGCTCAATGGGTTTGCGCCGGACGAAGTGAAGTTCTCAGTATATCCTGTGATACCGCAGGGAATAGAGCTCACGATGAACGAAAAGGCGTTCTTCATGGAGCTTGTGAACAGGATGAACGATGCAAACTGGGATGCCGAGACGATAAGCCAGATAATATCGGATACAGGAAAGGAATCCCCGATAGGACTCAAAGCAGGCTTCAAAGTGATCTATAAGGTACTGATCGGGAAGGCGGCCGGCCCAAGGCTCGGGCCCTTCCTTGCGGGCATGGATAAGCACTTCGTCATAAACAGGTTCGTCCAGGCCTCGCAGCACTGATCACAGTATCCCCATATCGCTGAGCTTCTCAGGAAGATAGGTGTCCGTAACGAAGTCCAGGCCGTACTTGGCCAGCGCCTGCTGTTCGGATTTCTTCTTCATCTCAAGCATGGCCTGTATCTCGTTGACCCAGAACTCGTCTGCGAATCTTGGGTCAGAAAGCTCGGCGTTCAGAGCACCCAGGTCTTTATCAGACAGCTTATCGGTAGGCAGGTCGTAGTTGAGGATGTCTGATGCGGTTATCCCGATGAATTGTGCAGTAGGTGTCGCAAGATACTCCGATATGTGTGCGGTCTTTATCGCGCCGTAAGCCACGGATGCGAATATCCTGAAAGACCATGGGTCCCCGTCGGTGAACACGGTCACCGGCAGGTCCATCTCCTCGTTGAGCCTTTTTATGAGACGCCTGGTACTTCTGGCAGGCTGTCCGCTGAGATGCACCAGAATGGCGTTGTGTCTCTCAGGGAAACCGTTCTCGATCAGCCTTGCGAACATACCTCCTGTCTCGATGGCCATCACGAACTTCGCATCTGTCTTCTTGATCTCGAAGTTATCCCTTTCAACGTTGTACGGAACCGCAAAACCAGTTTCTGCGACATCGTCCATGCAGTTGAAGGTCTTCATGCCTTTTTTCGTCATTGTGCTTATGTCAAGATTCCCGTAGACGTGCGCACCGCTCTCTTCCGGCCTGAGCTTGAAGTCCTCCCTCATGCATTTTGAGATGATCTCAAGGTCCTCTGCGAGAAGGTTGCTCTCATCCTGCGTTCCGAACTTCGCATTCTCCCATCCTTCGGATATGTAGTACATCTCCCTCAAGGTGGATGACTTCCCGTCCCGTATCATCTCGTTGATGAAGTCTGCGGTAAAGATCGTCCTGAGCATCATCTGCGCACCCTGCACGGTCTTCGATGTGCGGGTCGTCTGCAGGTCCCCGTACGTCCAGACGTTGTGCTGGACGCTGAACTCGATGTTCCTTTTGGACCTCTGAGGAAGTTCCATCATAGGCACGTTGCCGCCGTCAAGCTGATCGTATATGTTTCCGACTATCGATGTGAGATTATCCATAGCGGTCTGCTGCCTTTCATTCTTCACCAAGATCTTCAACCTCCTCGATAGTCTCTTCATCCTCTTCCGGCGCAACTTCGTCGCTCTCCGTTATCTCCAATCCTTTTATGCCCCAATCCCCCGGGAGCGATTCGGCGCCCATGACCGAGACGGGGTTTATTCCCGATATGTAGATATCGTCGGCGTCGAAAGTGTCCGCCATCTCTCCTTTCAATTCAAATGATATATTAAGCGATACAGAAGGCTGCAGGTCTTTGACCTCCCATGTGACCTTTCCCTCCTCGTTCATATTGATGAAATGCGGATTGGTGAACAGCGTCAGGTTCACGCATTCCTTGGGAACCTGCGCATGGAGTCTGAATGTACGCTCCTTTGTTGTGTAATTGTATAATGTGTAATTCACAACACGCGAGTTCTTCCCTTCTTTCTTTATCGAAGGCTCCACCCATACGACGTTCATTATCTTGCTGATGGTCCTGCTGAGATCCGGCATGGGCCTTCCGAGCATCTCCGAAGCCTTCTTCGCCATTGCGGGAATGATCTTCTGCACTATCTCGAACTTGGCATGTGTTTTGGATTTCCTCTCCATCTTGTTAAGATGGCTCTTAAGGTTCCTGGCACAGAGCCTCAGCGCCTGCTCGATCTCGCTCTGGAGTTCGGCGAAGGAAGCTATGGCCTCCTTCCCTTCGGATGTGAAAGGTACTTTTGTAGATGCTACATGCACGAGTATTATTGCAGGACCGAAAGGTATCCCCTTCCCTCCCCTTTGCTCCAGGCCGTACCGCCTCCAATCCACTTCCGAGATGGCCTTCGTTATGGCGCAGGCTCCCTGCTGGTAGAGCAGAGGGACCCTGTTCGCAAATCTGAGTATCGTCACCTGCCCGTCGGACGGTATCTCTCCGCCGTACACTATCCCGGCCTCTACGACGAAAGGATTCCCGTTGACCGCTTTCGGAGAACGGGTGACCGGAGTGGCGTAGTATTCGGGTTTCATCCCGTCCAATATATGCATGAGGCCTTTCTTGATCAGAGTATCTCCTATTGGGGATAGGCAGTCTGTCGGCGGGGCCATGATCTTGACCTGGGTTATTGCGTTTATTATCGCTTTGCAGTCGTCCCTCGTGAGGGATGACGGTTTCGCAGAGCCGTTCACCACGGCTTTGGCAAGGATCTCATCCGCTATCCTGTCGGTTATCCTCGAGAAGTCGCTTTTCAGGAAAGCTCTGACGGTCTTCTGCTGAGTGTTGCCGGCATATTTCATCAGGTCTCCGATCTCCATGCCTTCCGGGTGAGGCTTGATCTCCTTTGATTTTGGAGGCATGGTCTCGGTCGCCCTTTCGAAGATGTACTTCTTACCTTCCGGGTCGTGGAACTCCACTCTCGCATGAGGATTGACGATGGCGGTGTTCCTGAGATATTCGAATATCGATTGCTTTCCGGTGATGTACCTGCCCTTTGTGGTGTATTCCACCTTTGTGCCGTGTTCTTTGCCTTCCCATGTGAATGCGATATCGTTCTTCACAATGGGGCGGTTGGTCTTCGTATCGATGGTGATGTCCATCTTCCAGGCGACCTCATCCTGGCCTTCTATCTTGGACTCGACGTGCGCGGGTTTTCCAGTCGTTATGTTCCCGTACATCACGGTCGCGGATATCCCGATACCCTGCTGCCCTCTGGACTGCCTCAGCGCATGGAATCTCGATCCGTAAAGAAGTCGGCCGAAAACATTCGGCATCATCTTGTGCACTATGCCCGGGCCGTTGTCCTCAATGGATATCTTGTATTCTTCCTCTTCCTGGAGGCGCTCCACCTTCACGATGACATCCGGAAGGAAGCCTGCTTCTTCACAGGCATCTAAAGCGTTGTCCACAGCTTCCTTTATGCCCATTAGCAGCGATTTGGATCTGGAATCAAAACCGAGTATGTGTTTGTTCTTTTCGAAGAACTCCGTCACAGAGATCTCCTGCTGCTTTGCTGCCATCTTGTGGGCGTTAGTACTCCCATTGGCATAATCTTCAATTTCTGAGCGCATCCGCCTGATGTATCCCTAAAATAGGATATTTAGTTTGTTGTTCGGAAGGTTCTCTGACGAGTGTATGAAAATGACTTCGGATCGAGTTTGGGACGAGCACAACTGCGAGCTCTTTTGCAGAGCCAAATATCAAATAGCGCGTAAAATGCTACCTTCATTATGGAAGATGCATACAGACCCAAAATCGATTGGGTGTTCTGGTCGCATGCCGGTTCTGTAGTCGTTTTGCTGGCCTTAGTCTCAGTGTTTCTTTCCAGCATAGACATCTTCATTTCAATACCATCCTTCTTGCTTTTCCTTTTGATGCTGGCATATGTGGTGTTGATCGTGCGGAGAACGAAGTATACATTGAGCAGTACTGGGATCGTTATTCAAAATGCAACTGCAAAATATGAGATATCTTATGCAGACGTCAAAAAAATAACGAATACAAACAGAGATCTGATAAATTATGGAATATTCGTATTGTCTTTGGACAGAGTAGGAATAAGATATGGTAAAGCCGGCCACATAATGATATCTCCTGCGGATAAGCAAGGGTTTCTGACGCGTTTGAGATCAAGATGTAGGAATGCCATCTATGAAGAGGATCTGAAACCAATAAAATAAAGAGATCTCAAAATAGTCAGTTTTCGATAGAACGAAAACTCAACGCAAAAATCGTTTGACTTTTCGATAGAACGAAAACTAAGGGCGAAAACCTTCTCACTTTTCGATACAGCGAAAACTCATATCATAGGGACAATGGATTGAACATGCCTGAAATGAGATCATACAGCTGATATCCTAAAGTTCCACCTCCGACAAGCGTTTGGTGCAGTTGACTATCTTCTGAACCTAGTTTTACGAATAACGAATTGTTTGATAAGAATAAATGTAAAATGAAGATGTTTCGTAAAGAGTTTATTTTTTACCGTTACCTGTTTTTGCACCGCATTTTACGCAGAATGAGGATGTCGCCGGAACCTCCGCACCGCATTCGGCGCAGATCGATGATTCATTCGTGGTCTCAATGGTCCCGTCAGCATGCACGACTTCGGTCTCTTCCTCATCGAATACGGCACCGCACTTGGGGCATTCCTTTGCGTCGCCCGGAACCTCCGCACCGCATTCTGAACACTCGAAGAAGTCCTTCTTGTTCGGTTTCATCTCATCCGGACGGTCTATGTACGCACCGCATTTCCTGCAGTTGATCTCGCCGGGTAGGACAATGCCGCCGCATTGGGCGCATCTTCCGTATCCGGGAGGGTAGAGCCTTCCTTCTTTCTCCATCCTCTCTCTGGTCTTCTCCATCCTGCCCCTCATTATGTTGGACAGGATCATTATCATGAAGAAGGCGATCATGATGTAGATTATACCTATCAGGCATCCGTAGAGGCAGACTGATGATATATCTCCGTCATATGCTCCAGTCAGGAATGTTAAACGCACCCTTGTGTCCTCATTAGGAATCTCTTCTCCAGAATCGTTGGTCTTGCTGATTGTTAAATATCCTGCATAAAGTTTGTTTGGATCAAGATCCAATCTGTCGTCTATAATGTTGCCTGTATGAGTCAGTAACTCTTTTTTATCAAACACGATGTATATTGAGTCGAATCCAACGCCGCTTACTTCACCATATACAAAGTAGACTTCGTGTGTACCGATGTCACCCTTGAGTGTGGCATCTATTTTCACTTCAGAGTCTTGATATCCATATTCAACATTTGTAAAATGGTCGTTATCGGGCGGATTTCCACTTTGCGAGTTCACAAACCCAGGTGCCGTTATAAGGCCGCCGATCAATATTGCGGAGATCATGAACACGATCCCGACAAGGGTCATGAGCTTGAGATTTTCGATACCGAGCATGCGCGGCAGCATATAGAGTATCACCGCGATCATCAGCATCCCGAAGCACATGCAGGATGCTCCGAATCCCATTATCGTCATAATCAGGGCAAGCGCAAATGCAGCCAGCAGCCCGAATATCTGTTTTGGTGTCAGGGTGCCGAACCATTTCAGATTAAAGGTCCTCACACCTGCAGTATCATTCATACGGAACCGCACATCGTAATTTGATTAAAAACTATCGGGCAGCGTGGCTATGCCGTTTTCAGAGCACGGACGAATAAAACCATAATATACACGTTGCCTATCACACATACCGGAGGGTACTGTGGCGACCATCGAAGAACAGATAAAGGAGTTGGAGGCGCAAATAGCCAACACCAAGTACAATAAAGCCACAGAGGCGCACATCGGGAAGATCAAAGCGAAGATCGCACGCCTCACCGCCGAGGATGAGAAAAGGAGATCCTCCAAAGGCCCCACAAAAGGATTCTATGTGAAGAAGGCCGGAAACGCGACCGTAGCTCTCGTAGGTTTTCCGTCAGTGGGTAAATCGACCCTTCTGAACCAGCTAACCGGAGCCAAATCGGAGGTCGGAGCATACCACTTCACAACTCTGGACATAATTCCGGGAGTCCTCGAATACAACCATGCGAAGATCCAGATCCTGGACATGCCGGGGCTGATAAAGGATGCTTCCAGAGGTAAGGGCAGAGGCAGAGAAGTAATAGCGGCGGCAAGGGCCTCGGATGTGATCCTTCTTGTCGTTGACATATTCAACCCGAAGATGGACGTCCTTCTGAAAGAACTGTACAACGCAGCCATAAGGCTCAATCAGGTCAAACCGGATGTCGTCATATCGGGTTCGGGGCAGGGAGGAATACTCGTCAAACCGACCGTCAAGCTCACGAAGATCGACACCGAGACGATAAAGGACATGACCGCCGCATACGGCCACATCAATGCCACAGTAGTGGTAAGGGAGGACATAAACGTCGAGCAGATGCTGGATGTCCTTTCGGGAAACCGCGTCTATGTCAAGTGCGTCATGGCCATAAACAAGGTGGACCTCGCAAAACCGGGACAGCTGGAAGCGGTCCAGGCGATGTATCCGGATTTCATAACCGTCCCCATATCAGCCGCGACCGGCTACGGGATAGAGGAACTTAAGCAGACCCTGTACGACACGATAGAGATGATCAGGATATACCTGAAACCTCAGGGGAAAGAGGCGGACATGGTCGAACCCCTGATAGTCAAAAAAGGAAACACCGTCGGAGAGGTCTGCGAGGTCATACACAGGGACTTCAAGAACAATTTCAGATATGCCATGGTCTGGGGGGGAAGCGCCAAGTTCCCCGGCCAGACGGTAGGGCTTGACCATGTGGTGGAGGATCAGGACATCCTTACCATCATAGTGAAAAGATGACTCAGGTGCTGTTCTTCTCGTATCTGTATGTCCCATCCTTCAGGCGCTGAAGCATCACCTCTCCGATCTTGTACAGCTCCTCCTTTCTGAAGTATCCCGAGCTTATGTTTTTGTATCCTTGAGAAGAAAGCAGGGATACGGTGCATTTGGCAAGCCCCAGCCTTCTGGGCATGGGCCCGGCAGAGACCTTGGTTATCTGAACGCGGTCGTATTGTATTATCGTCGTCTTCCTGTCGACAAGCCCATTCACTAGGTTGAACATCTCGCTGCCGAGTCCGAACTCGCGCACTTTCAAAGAGGTGTGCGCAGCAAAGAAGATGACGGCTATCGCGGCGACCGCAACGACCGTGAGGGCATACCTGAACAGCAGAGCTTCCAGCGGAGATAACCCGCTCAATTCGACATCATCCAGGGAATATGTCCACCAGCAGGGATATGCCATTATTGCGATGGTCAGCATCGCTCCGAAAACGGACTTGACCAAAAGAGGGATCCTCGCTTCTTTGGGCTGTTTCATCATTTCCGGATGGTGGATGAACTCCGGTACGAGCTGTTTTATCAAAGCTTCTATCTTATCCTCATCCGTCAGTATGCACAGCAGCGGGGTCACATCGTTGGCTATCGCGTTGATCCCGACGACCTCGGCCTCAAGGCAGGACTTGCCGATCATCCTTGCGAAGAATGTCCTTTTGATCCTTATCGCATTTATCCTGTTGATGTCGAACTTCGAGACATAGTTCTGGATTATGCCGTGCTGAAGATGTATCTGGTCGTTGATGCGGTAGACCTTGAAGTTGCCGTACTTCAGGATGTTGAAGACGGTCGGCACGACCTCTCCGATTATGAGCAGGATCAGCGCCAGGAAGACTCCGCTGCTCTCAAAGAACAAGGTGGAGAACACAGAGTATGCCAGAAGGCCGATCGCATAGAGGAGCTGATAGGTGGAGATTCCGAACAGGCTGTGCATGACGGAATCTTTCATCGAAAGGTCCACGAGGGACTCTTTCGGAGAGGAATCCTCTTCTGCAGGCTCTTCTCCGAAAAGATCGGAGGTAAGCTTGTCCCTTATCTGCTCCGCAAGGGCGGAGTCGAAGACGAACCTCGCATCGGGGACGGCCGCATTCCTGCTCGAGTTGATGCTGATGTTCAGGGTGGTGGTCCCGAATATGCGGTTGAATATGTCCCGCACAACGTTCACGGATGCCACTTTCTTGTACGGTATTATCTTCTTTCTTTTGTAAAGTACATTGATGTTGACGACCGCTTCGTTAGGTCCGAAGGTTATGGTGGTCTTTGCCCAGAACAATACCACGAAAATGCAGAGCAGCGCAAACAGAACAACGACGCCGATCAGCATTGCCGATGAACCTCTGGCACTGAATGAGATGTATAACATCACAAATCCGATTATCAGGATGTTCCTTATCATCACGGTAGGATGGTTCCTGTATGTGACGTCAGTCATTTTCCTTCCTTTCCCTGACGATATCGTTGATGTACCTGTTCAGGTCCTCAGCGATGCTGTTGGCCACAGGTATGTCCAGGAACTGTATCTTTGCGATCCCTCCGGCGGTAGTGACATCCACATCGGCCAGGCCCAGCATGTTGTTGATGGGCCCTCTGGTGACCTCTACCTGATGTATCCTTTCTATGGGGACCATCGTGCGGCGGATTATGATTATGCCTCTGAGGACATCTATCTTGTCGTCGGTCAGGGCATACTTGTAATGCCTGTAGAATATCAGGGGTGCAACGATGATGTATGCCAGCGTTACGATAAGTATCGCAAGGGAGAACATCTCATAGAAGCGATAATTGTCTCCCATCCATTCTTTGCCGAAGTACCCGACAGCGAACAATATCAGGAAAAGGACCGCGTATGCGATCCCGTATGATATGTACAATGCAGCCTTGCTTTTTGGGTTAAGTGATTTGTATTCTTCTGTCATTTTCCCATCCTTTATGGAATATGCATAGTGGCCCTTATTATGATTTGTGGCAGGTCTGGCCATTATTTACTGCAGTTTGATAATCAACTACAAGCCGAACATCCCAACAACAATCTAATATATTCTCAAATCATCGCTCGGTGTATGATACAGAGTCCCAGGGGCACCAGAGATTTCCTGCCGGATGAGATGGAGAGGCGAAGATTCTACGAGGGCACACTGAGACAGACCGCTCACAGATCGGGGTTCAGGGAGATACAGACCCCGATATTCGAAGAGGCGGAACTTTTCATACTGAGGTCGGGTCCGAACATACTCAACGAGCTTTATGCTTTCAAGGACAAAGGTGACAGGAACATTGCGCTCAGGCCGGAGATGACCGCGCCGGCGATAAGGTTGTTCGTCAACAACATGAGCAACGAACCGAAGCCGATAAAGGTGTTCTATTTCGGGCAATGTTTCAGATACGAGAGGCCTCAAAGCGGAAGATACAGAGAGTTCTTCCAATTTGGAGCGGAGATAATAGGTGCCGCAACACCCGAAACGGATGCGGAAACCATCGCCGCAGCGCTCGAGATGATCAAAGCCATAGGTCTGAAGGACTACAAAGTGCGCATAGGACACATAGGCGTACTGAGAAAGGAACTGAGCAAGGTCGGAGTGCCGGCGGAAAGAATGCCAGAGGTTCTGCAGAAGCTAGACAAGAAGCTCTATGAAGAGGCATGGCCGCTGATGGAAGCCGCAGGCATAGGCAGGAATGATGCGGAATCCATTTTCAAACTTACAAGCACCGTTGGGGGGATCGAGGTCCTCGCTGAGATTCCGGGCGAGGAATCGGACTATCTCAAAGAGGTCCTTTCATATCTTTCAGCGATGGGCGCCGGCAGCCCCGAGATAGATCTCGGAGTTGTAAGAGGCCTTGACTATTACACGGGAATGGTGTTCGAAGTCGAGGCGCCGGTCCTCGGTGCAGAGAAGCAGATATGCGGCGGAGGTTCGTACACATTGTCTGAGCTGTTCGGTGGCGAGAAGGTCTTCTCGACCGGATTCGCGATAGGGTTCGACAGGGTCCTCCTGGCACTCGAAAAGGAAGGGGCGGAGTACCCGACCAGC